>NZ_CAKMJU010000027.1:0-49127 GCF_927416815.1 uncultured Acetobacterium sp.
TCAACACAAAAATGAATTTAATTCTATTTTCGGTCACTACATTTGTGATTTTGGATTATTTTTACCGTTTTATGCGGTTTGTGAGCACTGATTTGGCTGAAATTGCTTAATTTCTATGCTTTTACTCGAAATCCGGGTTAACAACTATACTTTTATCCAAAATATAAGGCAGCCAATCAGAAATCGATTAGCTGCCTTCTTATTATTGATCTTAAAGGTGTTTGACCTGTTCATGTCTTTTTAATCATAAATGTTTATGATATTTTAGAGCACGCTATTTCATGGGTATGCTATTTCATGCTTTACTGACCAGGGCTACCGCCATTGCGGCAGCTGCTCCGGCATCCTTAGCATAAGCATCACAGCCCATCCGGTCACAGAATTCCTGGGTAATTGGCGCCCCACCAATCATGATTTTTACCTGATCGCGGATCCCGGCATCGACAAAAGCCTTGACCACCTTGGGTGTCTCTGGCATGGTGGTGGTGAGCAAAATTGAACAGGCGACAATATCGGCCTGGTGTTTTATAGCTGCTTCAACAAATTTTTCAGCAGGTACATCAATACCGATGTCAATGACTTTTAAGCCCCGGCCTTCTAACATCATTCCGACTAAATTCTTGCCAATGTCATGCATATCGCCCTGAACACTGCCAAGAATAACAGTTCCCAGAGCTTTGGCATCGCTATCTGTTAATAGTGGCTTTAGAATTTTTGATCCTTCCATCATGGCGTGACAAGAGCACAGCACTTCTGGTATGTATAACTCATCGCGGCTGAACTCATCTCCGACAATGGCCATGCCGTCCATCATCGCATCGAGCACCTGCTGCGGGCTTGCACCTGCTTTTATGGCTTCCTTAACAAGTTCCGGCATGGCAAATTCATCGCCATCATAGAGGGTTTCGGTTATCTTTTTTAGAATTTCCATTTCTATTCTCCCGTCATTTAATTTAGTCCAATTGGATCGGATAATTTCCAAATTCATGGACACAATTAACCATGTGCACTAATTTTTCGGCACTCACATCGCCCTGGACATTATGTGCCGGTGCCAACAAGAATCCACCACCGGGAGCTAGTGCTTTGATTGCCTCGCGCACCTCATTGGTAATATCTTCTTTGCTACCAAAAGGAAGAATCTTCTGAATGTCAATATTGCCATGAAAAACGATCGCATCACCAAAGGCTGCTTTTAATTCAAAGCGATTCATGTCCTTGGCGCCTGGCTGCACCGGATCCAGGATGTCGACTCCGCTTTCAATCAAATCCGGAATAAAGGGACGTACCGCTCCACAGGTATGCAACATGATTTTGGCTTCAGGATTATACTGATGCAGGGTCTTTTTAGCATGTTCCCAAAGCTCCTTCAAATGGGGCTTAACGACTTTCTTAAATGTTTTAGGCGAAATCAGCGGCCGATCTTGCATCCCCAGATCTTCACCGCTGAGCCTGAGGATGTCAACATATTCTCCCACCTCAGCCATAATCACCTCATTGGTGCGCTTCTGAATCTGACAGATTCTATCCATTAAGGCATGGGCAAATTCCTGGTTGTTGATAATATCGCGATACCACCGTTCGTGACCTCTCATATAGGTGGCCAGTTCAAAAACTGCTCCGGCAAATTTTGCTAGAATTGCCAAATCGGTGGTTTCACGCACCTCTTTCATTTCTTCCTTGAGACCAGCATAACGTTTGGGGTCTTCCGGATCTGGCCAGTCATAGCTGTCCAGATCTGCTATCGTGGCATTTTCCAGTGGCGGATTGACCAGTTCGAAATAGAAGTGGCCGCCGTCAATGGCGGTTTTTTTCCAGTAACATCCCCACTCGTCAATAAAGCTGCCATCGTCAAAACTTTTGGTATGAATCGAAACGCCTGATCGCGGAGAAATATAATACATGTCTATTCCTAATTTTTTTATCATTTCGATGGGCATCTGTACTTCTGTCCACCGCCCCATTCTTGGAGATTCAGGCAGGTGCTCCATATTTAGCACCTTTTTCATATCCCGATACACATCGATGGTTAACACCATATCCACCGGTACCCGATCGGGTTCCCGGTGATTGGCTGCAGTCATAACTCTTTCTCGCGAATTCATTTTTTCCTCCTTGTATCAATCATTTCATTCAAATGAAGCAAGGATCAGCCGGTCATTAAAATGATTAATTTTCTTGAAACGTTCAATCTCATCAACCGAGAAATTGATAATCGCCATACAATTGTTTTATTTTGCGCATCTCAGCATTGATTCATTTAGCGATTGACTTTAAATCAAACATTCCAGTTCATTGAACGTTTGATCGCTTCTTGCCAGCCTTTGTAGGCTTTCGTGCGCTTTTCTTGTGATATTTCGGGATTAAAACTGGCATCGATGGTCAGTGCTGCATCAAAATCGGCTTCGTTCCATAACCCGATATAAAGACCGGCCATTTCAGCCGCACCTAAGCTGGTCGCTTCAACCGAGAAAGGACGATCTACCTGAACATCCATCATATCAGCCATCATTTGAGCCAGTAGATTATTTTTGGAGGCGCCACCGTCGATCCGAATGGTTTTCATTTTAATCCCTGCTTCGTTGCCGACAACATCCATAATATCTTTGAGCCGAAAAGCAATTCCTTCTAATGTTGCTCTAACCAGATGGGCTTTTTTTGTCCCTCTGGTAATCCCGAAAATCGTACCGCGAGCATAGGGATCATGATATGGGGCACTTAAACCGGCAAGAGCTGGGACAAAGTATACACCATTGGCGTCTTCGACTGATCGTGCCAATGCTTCAGTTTCGCTGGACTCGGTTATCACTTCCAGACCGTCTCTGAGCCATTGTACTGCTGAACCGGTAACCGACTCATAGCCCTCCAGGGCATAGGTCATTGTGTCACCAAGTTTCCAGGCAATAACCGTGTTAAGCCCCTGATCCGAAATAACACATTCTGTACCGACATTAATATCTAAGAAAGAGCCGGTTCCATTGGTAATCTTACCGGTTCCGGCGGTTCGGCAACCCTGGGCAAATAAGGCGGCATGTTGATCTGCAATAACGCCATTAATCGGAATTTCTGCGCCGAGAATATCTTTTAGCGTGACCCCATAGTCTCCTGAATCAGTAATTATTTCAGGGAATATTTTTGTGTCGATGCCAAGATAGTTCAGGAATTCGTCGTACCATTGACCGGTTTTTAAATCGAGACTTCCCATAACCGAGGCATTGGAGTAACTGACCGCATGTTTCTTTCCGCCGGTTAATTTCCAGATCAGCCAGGTGTCAATGGTACCAAAGAGGGCTTCCCCTGCTTCAATCTTTTCTTTGATAAGGGGGACATTGTTGATATACCAGTTGAGCATCATCGAAGAATAAACTGGTGCTAAGGTCCAACCCGTTGTTTTTCTGGCTTTTTCTCCCCACTCGCCAGCATTGAGTTCCTGGCAAAAAGCGGCAGTTCGGGTATCCTGCCAAACGATTGCGTTGTACAGGGGCTCACCGGTATTCTTATCCCAAACCAGACAGGTTGCCCGTTGGTTGGTAATCCCGATCGAGGCAATTTCTTCTGGCGCAATCATCGCCTCGCCAATGGCCTTTTTGCACATTGCAACGCATTTTTCATAAATTTCTAAAGCATCATGCTCAACCTTGTCTTCCCCTGGTGTGTACTGTGTGAATTCATCATAGCTTTGAGCAACTATTTGCAGTTTTTGGTTGAAAATCAAAGCTCTGGTACCGGTGGTCCCTTCATCAATAACGAGTACATACTTTTCCATTTTTCTACTCCTTTAAAATTATTTGGATATGGGAATTTCCTGGCCTGATCTTTCTTAGCTGTCTGATTTATGAAATGCCATCATAGCAATTCAGACTGAATTTTTGAGTTTACACGCGGATCATTTGATTTATTTGGAGGAAGCACTTCACGCAGTTGTAATCACGTAGTTCTTTATCGTCGAGGGAAAACCGAATCACAGCAATTTTCGTAATATATCACGATTTACTATCTATTAGCTAGAATATATCACGATAATTAATCGTTGTCAATCGTTTTATGTCGTTTTTGTAGTGATTTTATAATGAGTTTGTGTTCACTTCTGTATTTTTTTCAATGTCTATGCTTTTACTCTTTTGCAATCCGTTCGTTTTCGAAATAATTATACCCATTATTTTACGAATCAGTTGTTCTTCCCCGATTATATGTTTTTTTATCTTTGCATCAAAAATCACGTCACTATCATCAGTGCCACACTAAAACTTTACTAAAAAAAACGCATCGTTAGCTTCGATGCGTCGTTATTATTTCTTTTTTAATTTGTCTTTGTATTCCGGAATGATCGACTAGCTTTTAAATGACCGCAATATTATTACTTTTACAGTATTCCCGATAAAGCTCCGGAGTCTTATCATCCAGAATAAAACCGTCAAAGACATTCAAATCAACCATTTTGGTCAGCGAAACCTTATCAAACTTGGAATAATCGGCCATCAGGTAACATTTCCGGCTGATTTCATAAATCGTTTGATTGATTTCAATTTCTTCAAAGGCACCATGGGTGATCCCTTTATCAATCGATACCGCCATAACCCCCATAAACGCTTTGTCGATATTGAAACTCTTTAGAAACGCATTGGCTTCTTTGCCATAAAATGCCCCGGAAAAATTGCGCAGCTTACCGCCCGGCATGTAGACTGTGATTCCAGGGATAGCGGATGCTTTTAAAGCGATATTAAGTGAAAGCGTAATTAAATTGATCTCGGTTGTATCGTCAAGATAATCAAGCATCAGTTCGACGGTGCTACCCGCATTTAAAGCGATCGTATCACCATTCTCAATCAATTTGGCGGCTTTTTCGGCAATAAAGCGTTTCTCTTCGATATTCTGGGTGCGCTTTTTATAAATATCCATTTCCGAGGTGGTTTGATAGTTGATCTTTTCTTTCCGGTAAGCGCCGCCATAGGATAAGGTAATCCCATACTCTTCAGCCAGATATTTTAAATCCCGGCGGATGGTAGCCTCACCGACATCATATTTTTCCGAAAGACTGGCAACTTTTACCGAACCTTTGCTCATAATTGTATTTAAAATTTCTTTTCTACGGTCGATATGTAACATATTTTTCTCCTTACTAAATGCCCTTATTTGTTGAACCGGTCTGTATTTTTCTTAGATCATCAGGGACATTTTTTGCTGGCCTAGCAAAACTCATGTTTAACACCGCTACTATTATAAATTGTACCGACAAATCACTCTTAAAGCAAGTATTACCTAACCACACTAATTTTGGAACCGGTGTCAATTGCTTTCAATTTGCTTAAGAACATCCTTGGCATTCTGTTCGGTAATTACCAGATGTCGGATATAACCGCTTTGCAAACAACTGACAACGGCATTAATATTGGATTCCGGCGGAACAATGCCGATAACATCTTTGATCCGTGCCAAAAGCCTTAAGGGAATCTGGATGGCATAATCATCATCCCCCAAAATCTGCTCACCCTGAAGATTAAAAAAATAGGACAGCAGACTGCCAACTGCTTTTTCCTGAATCAATTTCTTGCCAAACCGCAGTGCGGTTCCATGATCCGGTACCAAGGGAAAACTGCCGACCGTGATAATCGCTGTATCCATTTTCCGCCATCGTTCTAGAATATCAAGATAATTATTGGTGTTCATGAACAAATCCTGATCTTGTTCGGTGGTTGGAAAGGCCGGGCTGATTAAATATTCCGCTTGAAACCCGGTTTTATGGGATAGATCGGTGGCCAATTCATTGGGATGATACCCGCGATGGGGGACAGTGGCCGTGCCGATTATCGGGCAGACAATCCCCTGGGCAGTTTCGTTGTCATTTTTCTGAGGCATAGCTTCAATCATTTTATTAATATTATAGCCCCATCCCAAACCCAAAACCCTGGTTTTATCAAGATAATTTAATAAAACCGTTGCTGACTCCTGGTGGAAAGCTTCTGCCGATTCCACCACCTGACAGGTTTTAAGATTAAAACGGCGAGATAAGCCCTGAGACAATCCCATGTTGGATTCTTGATAGGCGAGGATATCAATTTTTACAATCCCCTCCTTTCTGGCCTTGCTTAATAAACTGCTTACTGAAGGCCTGGAAATATCCATGATCCTGGCGATTTCTGCCTGGGTCTTATTTTCTTCATAATATAATTTTGAAATTTCGATCAGTCGCAACAATTCTTTTGCTTTCATTTGTCTACTCCAATCTCTTTGGTTGTCATCTTCTTATTGTCTAATATATAACAATACCTAACATATGTCAAGTATATCCATTATTTAGTGTATATTATTGGATTTCTCTTTATTCATGTTAAACATATGCTATTTTTGTTTGACTTCCCCTTTGCCACTTGTTATACTGGTGACAAAGATGTAAACGATTGTGGAGGTGATCTAATGTCACTAGAACCAGTGAAAGTAAAAAATCTACTGCTTGCTGCTGCCCGCGAAATTGCCGCTCATGTTGATGTTCTGACAGATCTGGATTGCGCGCTGGGCGATGGCGATCATGGGACAACCATGAAAAAGCTGACCAATGTCATGTTTGACAAACTAGAAAGCTGGGATCAAACAACCAACCTGAAAGAAGGGCTTGAATCCCTCAACGACGGGCTCGAAGATGTTAGCGGCGGTTCAGCCGGACCCTTGTTTGGAGCTTTTATTTATGGTATGGCAGCGGCCGCCGATCCCAATGCCCCAAGTACTGACGCCTTTATTAAAAGCATCCTGCTCGGTGCCTATGACGAATTCTTTATAACCTCCAAAGCAGTTGTTGGCGACAAAACCATGATGGATGCTATCTATCCAGCCACCGAGGTAATCCGTACTTCTACCGCCGATATGAAAACAACCCTGCAAAAAGCCGCCCAGGCTGCCCGGGCTGGATCTGACAACACCGCCGAGATGTTGGCAAAATATGGTCGCGCCCGTTATATTGGCGAGCGCTGTTTAGGTCATCAGGATCCTGGCTCGGTTACCTTCGCCTATTTTTACGAAGGCCTGGCCAAAGGGTATTCAGCATAAAAAATTCTCAATTTATAATCTGAAGGGAGAACAAAATGTACGAAATCATGCACATTGGTGTTCCGGTTAAGGAACCGGTATTGGAAGAGTTTTACGCTGAGGGATTAAAGGTTCATATCTCAGGACCGGACAACAACCCTTTCAAATTTGAGTATCTCAGATTTGAAGAAGGCACCCCATTTCACCCAGATGTGGTAAATTTTACTCACATTGCCTACAAGGTTCCTAATATCGATAGCTTTATTAAAGATCACCAGGCGATTGTTCTAAATGAACGGATGACAGTAGATGAACACCTCGATATTGCCTTTGTTAAAGTTGACGGCACGGTTATTGAATTAATGGAAATGAAATAATTACTCCAACTCATCTATTTAAAATAATAATTTAAGGAGAACATAAAATGACGATGAAAAAATTTATTAACAATCCAGATAACATTACGGCTGAATTATTAGAAGGTCTGGCCTTGGCAAATCCCAATATTCTTGAGGTGACGGAACACAATCTGATCATCAATAAGGGTCTGGCCACTGCTGATCGGGTTACCATCGTCACTATTGGTGGAGCTGGTCATGAACCGGCGCTAGAAGGTTTTGTCGGTGAAGGAATGATCGATATTTCAGTGGTTGGCGATATTTTTGCGGCTCCCGGTTACAAAGCCGTCGTAGAAGCCTTGAAGCTAGCCGATAAAGGCAAGGGTGTGCTTTTTGTGGTGTTAAACCATGCCGGAGATATGTTAGCCGGTGATCGAACCATGAAAGAGGTCGAAAAGCTGGGATTAAATGTCATCAAGGTGGTCACCCAGGAAGATATTGCCAATGCGCCCCGATCTGACGCTGCCAACCGCCGTGGTCTGGTTGGCTGTGTGCCGCTCTACAAGATCTGTGGCGCCGCTGCCGCCCAGGGCAAATCGTTGGCCGAAGTGGCTGCCCTTGCCCAGGATTTTGCCGATAATATGGCGACCATTGCGGTCGCTTGTAAAACCGCGACCCATCCCCAGAATGGCGCTTCCTTTGCCGAACTCGGCGAAGATGAAATGGAAGTTGGGATGGGTCAGCATGGCGAAGGCGGTGGCGGGCGCCGGAAAATGGCAACGGCCGACGAAACTGCTGTAATCATGGCGGATGCGCTAGTCAAGGATCTGGATCTGAAATCCGGCGAAGCAGTGATGGTCATTGTCAACGGTACCGGTGCTACCACGATTATGGAAATGCTGCTGGTTTTCCGTCGGGTTCACATGTATCTCAGCGAAAAGGGCATCAAAATTGTCGCCAGTTGGGTAGAAGAAGTTTTAACCGTTCAGGAACAGGCTGGCTTTCAACTCTTCTTTGCCCGAATGGATTCGGAGAAACTGGCTTATTGGGAAGCCCCAGCTAAGACCCCTTATTTGAGTCGATAGTTATGGCCGATCAGGATGCAATCAAAATTCCGAAACACTTCGGCTTAGACCAACCCATGAAAAAACGAAATTTTCATGTCAAAGGGATGGATGATGTGGATTGGGGCATGAAAACCCGGCTATCAAAAATATTTGATCCCCCCAGTGGTCATACTGTCATGCTGGCCTTTGATCACGGCTATATCATGGGGCCTACCCAGGGATTGGAACGGATCGATTTGGCGATCCCGCCGCTGCAGGACTATGCCGATGTCCTGATGGCTACCCGCGGAGCACTACGAACCTGTATCCGACCGGATCACGGCAAAGCCATCGCGCTGCGTTGTTCGGCCGGAAGTTCGGTCTTACAAGAGGATATGAGCAAGGAAATCATCGGCGTCAATGTCGAAGAGGCGATCCGGATGAACTCCACCTGTATGGCAATTCAGGCCTTTATCGGATCTGAGAACGAATGCCAGAGCATTGAGAATATTGTCAGAACCGTCGATGCCGGCAACCGTTATGGTATTCCCACCCTTGGGGTGGTGGCGGTTGGCAAGGATATGGTACGAACCACCAAATACTTTTCGCTGGCTACCCGAATGCTGGCTGAGTTCGGGGTTCAGATTGTCAAGGTCTACTATTGCGATAACTTTGAAGCGGTCACCGCCGCCTGTCCGGTGCCGATTGTTATCGCCGGTGGCAAAAAGGTGCCGGAACAGGAAGCCCTGGAAATCACCTATCAGGCTATTCAAAAAGGCGCTGCCGGCGTCGATATGGGTCGCAACGTCTTCCAGGCCGCTAACCCGGTTGCGATGATCCAGAGCATTCGTAAGGTTGTTCACGAAAAATTCACCGGCACCGAAGCCTTTGAATTTTACACTGATCTTTCTTCCCGCTAGTCACTTACATGTTGATCACGATAAAAAAGCTGTCTTGGGTGAACATCTCATCCAGGACAGCTTTTTACTATTAAATTTTTGCTATTAATTTTTTACTATTAATTTTTTTATTAAATCAGGAATCCAGCTTAAGCACCGCCATAAATGCTTCTTGCGGTACTTCCACATTACCAACCTGACGCATCCGCTTCTTACCCTCTTTTTGTTTTTCCAGCAATTTTCGTTTACGACTGATGTCCCCACCATAACATTTAGCCAGTACATCTTTGCGCATCGCCCGGATCGTTTCGCGGGCGACCACCTTGGTGCCAATGGCAGCCTGAACCGGTATTTCAAACATCTGCCGGGGGATTTCTTCTTTTAATTTTTTAGCAATCAACCGTCCCCGGTTTGCGGCCTTTTCGCGATGAACAATAAAGGATAAGGCATCGACCAGTTCGCCATTGAGTAGAATATCCAGCTTAACCAAATCCGATGGCCGATATTCCTTGATATCGTAGTCAAAGGACGCATAACCGCGAGTCCGCGATTTAAGCGCATCAAAGAAATCATAGATAATCTCATTAAGGGGTAATTCATATTTCAGGATAACCCGGTTTTCTTCAACGTAATCCATAGTCAGATAAACACCGCGGCGTTCCTGACACAATTCCATAATCGCACCCAAATATTCCGAAGGCACCATGATATCGGCATTGACAATTGGTTCTTCCATGGTTTTAATCTCTACCGGACCCGGAAGGTTGGCAGGATTATCGACCCATAATTCGCTGCCATCGGTCTTGATGACCTTATAAATAACGCTAGGGGCGGTCGTGACCAGATCGAGATTGAATTCCCGTTCCAGCCGTTCCTGGATAATTTCCATATGAAGCAGACCAAGAAAACCGCAGCGGAAACCAAAACCAAGCGCCATCGATGTTTCCGCCTCATAAAGCAGGGCGGCATCGTTTAGCTGCAATTTGGCCAGGGCTTCTTTTAAATCTTCATAACGCGAGCCGTCAGCCGGATAAATCCCGCAGAAAACCATCGAGGTCACTTTTTTGTAGCCTGGCAAGGGTTCGGCGGACGGATTGCCGGTCTCAGTGATGGTATCACCAACCCGGGTATCGCGGACATTTTTTATCCCGGCGTTGACATAGCCAACGTCTCCGGCACAGAGCTCATCAATGGGAATCAAGCCTCTGCCAAAAACCCCCACCTCATTGACTTCAAAGGTTTTGCCGACGGCCATCATGTCAATTTTCATGCCCTTGCGGATTTTCCCCTGAACTACCCGCACCGAGGCAATAACGCCCAGATACTGATCGTAATAGGAATCAAAAATAAGTGCTTGTAGTGGTGCCTCGACATCGCCTTTTGGTGGTGGTACTTTTTTGACAATCGCCTCCAACACTTCACGGATATTGAGACCGGCTTTAGCCGAAATCAGTGGTGCATCCTGAGCTTCAATGCCGATGACATGTTCAATCTCATCCTTGACCCGCTGGGGATCGGCACTTAACAGGTCAATCTTATTGATTACCGGAATAACCTCCAGGTTATTCTCCAGCGCCAGATAAACATTGGCAATGGTCTGGGCTTCAATTCCCTGGGAGCCATCGACAATTAACAGCGCCCCTTCACAGGCGGCCAGACTGCGGGACACCTCATAGGTAAAATCGACGTGACCGGGGGTGTCAATCAGGTTTAGAATATACTCTTCGCCGTCATCGGCGGTATACAGTAAACGGACAGCCTGAAGCTTGATGGTAATGCCCCGCTCACGCTCAATATCCATATTATCCAAAAACTGTTCTTCCATATCCCGTTTGCTCATTAGCCCGGTATCTTCAATCAGTCGATCGGCCAGGGTTGACTTACCATGATCAATATGGGCAATGATCGAAAAATTTCGTGTATGATCTTGTTTATTTGTCAATTTTTAAAATCCTCTACTTTCAAATCTATATAAATGATGGGAATCTTCTATCAATCACAGGTTTTTTATACCTAGATCAATATTCTATCAAGAAATATTTTTTTTGTCACGTTTTTTCTTGATAATATTCTGTAAATGTGTTAGAATTGCTATGTTATAAATAAATGAGGGGGGTGAACCCATGGCTAACATTAAATCGGCTATGAAACGAGCTAAAACAAATGAAATCAGTCGTCTACGAAATAAGATGGTAAAAACTAATCTTAAGACTTCTGTAAAGAAATTTGATCTTGCAGTTACTGAAGGTAACGTAGAAGCAGTGCAGGAAGCTTTTCGTTTAGCAACAAAGAAAATTGATATGGCTGTTACAAAAGGTGTTTTACATAAAAACACTGCAGCACGTAAAAAAAGTACTTTGGCTAAAATCATGAACAAGATGACTGCTTAATTACCTCATTTATATATTCCCAAAACCCGTGTCTCTAGGGTCTATCCAAAGATGTACTTACTCAGGTACATCTTTTTTGCGTGAAGGCAACGACCCGCTCTGCCAGCTATCCAAGCTTTATTAAAAATAATTCCAGGGCAAAATTTTGATCGATTTCACCCAGTTTCATCTGGGCATCGAGATCTGCGCCGATGATCATAACCTCCCATAAATTATCGATGGGATAATTCTTTCCAGTTTTTAAAATCTTATTAACAATAAAGGGAGCCAGTTTCATTTCCGTCGCAACTGTTTTAGCTGGCAGTCCCCGCGCACTGTAAATCTTAACCATTAGCAGCATCCGGATTTGTCGCAGCAGCAGACTGAACACCCCAAAGGGGGATTCCCCTTCCAGATAGAAATGATTAAGCATCAGCAGCGCCTGATCTTTTTGGCCGCTGATGGCGTAGTCGATCAGCTTAAAGATCCCTTCTTCAATCGACTGCGGCAAGATCAGCAAGATATCTTCTTTACTTATCTCATTGCAATCCCCGGCGTAATCAATCAGGCTATTGAGTTCATTGTCGACCATCTCCATGGTTTTTTTCTCGTTCATTAAGTACATCGATCGCTGGATAAATAGTTCCACTTCGGAATGGCTGATTTTTTTTCCGGCATTTTTAACTCGTCGGATAATCCAGGCTTGTAGATCACTGGCATCGAGTTTGTCAAATACCACCAGGCTACCCGCTTTGGTCAGACTTTTATATAGCTTTTTGCGCTTGTCGGGCTGTTCCCAATAGATAATTAACAGTGTCGATGGACAAGGGTTCTCCAGGTAGGCAACAAGTCGCTCGAGATCTTTTTTATCGGTGATTTTATCGAGTTGCGCCTCTTCCCGGACAATTACGATTCGCTTATTGCTCATCATCGGCAGGGTTTCACAGGTCGCCAAAAATTCTGACAGATCGAGATTCTTATCATTGTAGGTGGTCAGATTTAAGGGTTCCAGACCCTTTGCCAGTTCGCTAGCAATTAACGTTTTTTCGATCATATGGCCGATATAATGTTCCGATCCAGTAAATAAATAGACCGGGCTGATCTCCTGGTTTTTGATACTTTTACTTAATTCTTTATAATTCACGTTGTTTCTCCATTAATTTTGGTTTGTATTACTATTTTTTTATCTATTTATTTGGTCATTTTACTTAATCCAGGTAGTTTTTGATGCGAATAAGCTCACCATTGCTGGTAATTTCGACGGCACCCTGATGATCGGTTCTCAGTATTTTGATGCCTTGCTCATTTAGACGATCGATCACTACATCATTGGGATGATTATAGAAATTGTTTGACCCCACCGAAATCACCGCTGTTTCCGGGTCAATCGCTTGAATAAAGGCCTGACTGGATGAGGTTTTGCTGCCATGGTGGGGAATTTTAATGATCTGAAAATCATTTTGCTTGCTTAAAGCTTGTAACTCTTCAGTCAGCCGTTCTTCTGCCTCAGCTTCGATATCCCCACATAAAAGCAGATTAGTTTTTTGATAGGATACCGATATCACCAGCGAGGCATTATTCTGGTGGTCTTCCTCTTTGGGAATGATCTGTCCATCGGGATTATACACCTTAATGGTCACACCGTCACTCCCTTCAATCACCGATCCCTTTTTAAGTAGCGAAACTGGAACCAGCTCTTGATTAAGGAGCTCTTGGTTATTTGTATGAATACTCATAAACAAATTTTTAACCGGATAACCATCAAAGACCAGCTCCTCAAGACCCTGACTATGATCGACATGGTTATGGGTTAAAAAGATGGCGTCCAGGGCTCGGATGTTTTTAGAATACAGAGCCGGATACAGTACCTGATCCGCGATCCGGTTGGATCGCTCAAAAAGATAACCGCCGCCATCGACCAAATAGTTCAGGCCACCGGGGGTCTCAATTAAAATACTGTCACCCTGCCCGACATCCAAAACGGTAACCACCAGATTTTTGGGAAACAGTGGGTTTACCATCAGAATCACCACCAGTACCAGTCCCAAACTGATCACCGTATTTCGGACATAGGCTTGTCGCAGATAAAAATAACCTGAAATCAGAAAGACCAGCAGTAAAAACAGCGTCATTTCGGCCAGCGACAGTCCGCCCCGATTGATCCATAAAAAATTTATACCCTTTCCCAGATCATTGATCCCATCGAGCACGACAATGATCGATTCGCCCAAAAATGCTACCGGTAGCGATAAAATCGGCGCTAAAAAAGGCAAGATGACCACAATCACCAGAAATCCCATCCCGGCCAACAGAAACACGCCGATCAGGGGCACCACCAGCAAATTGGAAAAGAAACCCATCAGTGTAAAGCTTTTAAAATGATACAATAGCGTCGGCACTGTGCCGACTGTCGCGCAAAATGTCAGAAGCAGACCCTGAACCACTGGCCCTGGTTTTATTTTATTGTGTACCCGCTTGTTATTCCGATGCTTTTCATAAGCGTACAGTAGCGGCTTATAAAACAGGATAATTGCCAGCACTGCGCCCATCGATAGTTGAAATCCCGCCTGAAACAGCTGCGCCGGCCAAATCGCTAAGATCACCAGTCCGGCCAGGCACAGCTGATTCAAGGCATCCTGTTCGCGATGGATGCCCTGCCCCCAGGTCAGACACAAAAGCATGATCGACGCCCGGATCACCGACGGGGCAAACCCGGTGATCGCACTGTAAAATAACAATGCCGGGGTCAAAAAAAGGATCCAGTACCGCTTATTGATTTTAACAGCGATCAGCAGGCCGGAAAGTGCCAGGAACAGATACCCGACATGAAGACCAGAGACCGCTAAAACATGGGTGACACCAGCATCCTGAAAGCGCTTGGCAAGATCTTCATTAATATTCTTTTCCCCAAATACGACCCCCTTCAGTAAATCCGCGACATCCTCTGAAAAACTAGTCTCGCATTGATTCTGTAGTGCTCTTTTTACTCCCAGAATCTGATAAAGCAGAGTCCTTTCATGACCGACAGCTTTAATACTCGTGACAGCCAGCAGCCCGTCAATCGACTGGGATTTAAGATACAGTCCATAATCAAAACCACCGGGGTTTCTTTTGCCGGGGGGCTTTGACAGTTTTCCCTGTAATAATAGCAGATCGCCAGGAAGAAGCTCTAATCGCTCTTTATCAGTCTTTGACGCTTGATGCTCGCCACCTGTGTTCTCATCTGAAGGGTAATAGATGGTCGCCCGGATCCCGATGGCGTCCGCAAGACGATTATTTTCATCCGCGTCAGCAATCGTTTCTTTAGTGACAAGATTGAAGGTTAAACGATTTTCTGTCAGGATTGGATAATCAGTAACCACCCCGACAAGAGAAACATCCTTTTGATAGAAGGCCTCGAGACGGTCTGTTTCCGGAAATGCGCTGTAGCCCAAGAAGACACCCAACCCGAACAAACCAAGAACAAATACCATTTGGGCTACTTTGATTGCTCTGATAAAAAACGGCATCGCTGCCAGCAGGCCGACAAAACCAAGCATCGCCCAAACTGGCAAGCGGTAAAAAGCCCCAACAATTCCAAGACCCAGGGTGACAAATCCCCATAATAACGGTCGCTTCATTTAAAAACATTTTGAGGGTTTATTATTACCAAGTACCATTGCTTTCATTTTGATTACCCCTTAGTCCAATGATTTTTATCTTAATTATACACTGATTATTGTTTTTTTAGTACGGTGAACACTGTTTTTTTTAAGATATTTTGTTATAATGTGAAAATAGATTAAAGACAACATGAAAGAAGGGACTGCCAATGATTGATTTAACCACCAATACTTTTTATGCATCCGATGAGGCGAAGCTGACTTATTACGAAACACCCTGCCCAGCCAACCCAAGGGCTGTTGTTCTGATCGTTCACGGGATGGCCGAGCATGCCCGCCGCTATCATGAGTTTATGGATTTCTTGTATCAACATCACTATCTGGTTGTGATCCACGATCAGCGGGGCCATGGTCAAACCGGTAAAGACTCCGGTGATCTGGGCTTTTTTTCAAGCGGCAACGGCTGGAAACGGGTTGTCTCAGATGTCAGAGAAATCTCTTGCATGCTTAAAGAAAGCTATCCGGATCTACCCCTCTTTATCGCCGGACACAGCATGGGTTCGGTGGTAACCCGAACGGCTGTCATTGATTATTCTGAACTCTATAATGGGGCAATTATTATTGGCACCACCCTTGGTATCAGCAAATTCATGCGTCAAGCCGCCAGCCTGATTGCCCACCGCGAGATCCGAAAAAAGGGTGAGCAAACGCCGTCTAAACTGCTGTCTGATCTTTCCTTTGGTAGTTACAATAAAAAGTTTAAACCCAACCGTACCGAATATGATTGGCTCTCGATGAGCAAAAGCAATGTCGATGCCTACATCGAGGATACCCTGTGTGGCTTTACCTGCAGCGCCGGCTTTTATCGGGATTTGTTTTATGGCCTGGACTACACAACAAAGCAGACCAATCTAAAAAAGATCCCCCAAGATTTTCCCTTGCTTTTTTTAGCCGGCCGGGACGATCCGGTCGGTAGTATGGGCAAAGAAGTGATCCAGATCACCCAGCAATTAAAGCATGCTGGTGTTATCAACGTTGATCTGATACTATACCCGCTGATGCGGCACGAAATTCTAAATGAAGAAAAACGTGACCTTGTCTATGGCGATGTATTACGATTTCTCGATACGCATTCACTTATTTAAAAAAAAGGAGGTTCTTCGATGACCCAGAAAATATATGTCTTCGGACATCGCAATCCAGATACCGATTCGATCTGTTCTGCCATTGCCTATGCCCATTTAAAACAGGCCCTGGGACATTCCCAGGTCTTCCCAGCCCGTTTGGGGCCAATCAATAAAGAGACCCAATTTATTCTAGATACCTTTCAAGCAGATATTCCTGAGCTGATCAAGGACGTCAAACCCCAGGTTTCGGATCTGGTGCTGACCGATTTTTCGATGGCCTACGAAAATGACTCGGTTTCAAAAACGATGGGACAGATCATTGATCACCCTGGCCGCTCGCTGCCAGTAATCAGTGATGAAAAAAAACTGATCGGGATGGTTTCGCTATCGGACATAATCCCGGCCTATACTGATGCTTTTTCAAAATCGCTGCTTCGCGACAGTGACACCCCACTCGATAACATCATCGACTTACTAGAAGCCCAGGTTTATGGTTTAATCCAATCAGAACTGGTTCAGGGCGATGTCTACACCATTACCGAAATTGAAGAGGGTCAAACCCTGGACAGCCAGGATATTCTGATAACGGTTCAGCAGGGTCGATATATGGATCAGGCTTTTGCTACCGGCGCTGGTATCATCATAGTCGCCAATGCCTCAGCGGATATTGTCTTTCAAATCCCTGATGACTACCCTGGCGCTGTTCTGATTGTGGCCTTTGGTCCCTTCGAAGTGATCCGGCTTCTCTGTCAGGGAATTCCGATCAAAAATTATTACCAGAAAAACCATCTGGAATACTTCATGACCTATGAAACCATTGATGATGTAAAAAAGAATATTCTAACCTCTGATCATGACCGTTTCCCGGTAGTGGCTGAAGATGGCAAGGTCATTTCAACCATTTCTCGCAGCAACCTGATCGACTTCAGTCGAAAAAAAGTCATTCTGGTTGATCACAATGAACGGAATCAGTCGATTATCGGTGTCGAAGAAGCCGAAATCGTTGAAGTTATCGACCATCACCGGGTGGCCGAAATACAAACCGCTACCCCTCTTTATCTACGCATTGAGCCGGTTGGCTGTACGGCCACCATCGTTGCTAAAATGTATCATGAAAACAAGATCGCGATTCCCAAAAACATGGCTGGTCTGATGCTCAGCGCGATCATCTCCGATACACTATTGTTTAATTCGCCCACCTGCACCAAAGAAGATCGCACCATTGCCCGGGAATTGGCTAAGATTCTAAATCTCGATATTAAGAGTTACGGTGAAAAAATGCTGGTCGCCGGCAGTAATTTAAAAGAAATGCCGCCCTCCGAGATCATCTCTACCGATCGTAAATTGTTCACTATGGGGGCTTATAAAATTGCGGTTTCGCAAATTAACACGGGCGATTTCCGGGGAATATTTGACAAGCTTGATGGTGTGCTGCTGGAAATGGAGCGATTATGTACCGAAGAAAGCCTTGATCTGGCGATTTTAATGGTCACTGACATCATTTTAGGAGGAACCGAGCTGATTGTCGCCGGAGAGGCAAAAAACCTTGCTCAGTTGGCGTTTGGTTTCCAGGCAGGTGAATTCAGCAAGTATATGAATGGTGTTTTTTCGCGAAAAAAACAGATTGTTCCACCACTGATGAATGCCTCCGCCTATTAATATAAGCACGAAATAAGCACTAAATGATTAGTTAACACTGCCTAAAGATAGATGAAAATTGGTGATAATGATGTTAAAAAATAAATTTATGAATCCACCTCTTCGGTTTTTCTGCTATATCCTGGTCACTGCCTTGATACCGTTTTTATTTGCCGGCTGTGCCGAAAAAGAATTGATTAATGATCCCGCAACTGGTTCAATTTTACCTTCAGAATATTTAGAGCCTCTGATCGACGGTCAGTATTCTGCTGCCACAAACTATTATGATGCCAGGGGATATGGCCAACAGTTAAGCATCGCTATTAAAAATGGCCTGATTACCAGAGTCAATTTTCAAGAAATCGATCGCAACAAAGCCGACCGTCTGACTGTCGAGGGTAATGATAAAACATGGGAGAACCTGGCTGTTTCGAATATCGGCGCCCTCTATCTTCGGCTTAACAATGAGCTGATGCTTTCGCAAAAACCTGATGAAATAGATGCTGTCTCAGGGGCGACCCAAACATCCGAGCGATATATCAAATTAGCAAGAGAAATTTTGACTCAGGCAGAGAAAGGTGATCAAGAACCAATAAAAATTGATACCCTCGATACCTATGCGATCATCAGTTCCCCAGACCTTGAAGGTTATCAGGGGCTTCTGGAAGCCACTTTTATCGGATCAACCTTGACTTCCCTCAGTTATGATGAAATTATAAGCGAAGACGGAAAATCAAAACGTAAATCAACTGATTCCCCGGAAAGTGCGGATTTCAATGCTTTATTTGACACAATGACAGAAACGGCTGTAAATAATCAATCCCTAGAACCGCCATTTCCTGCCAATGAGGCAGCTCATGAGAAAGCTAAATATGAAGAGTGCCTGCGGCTATTAAGGGAAGCAAGATCGCCCTTTTGATGCTTTGCAAATTTAAGATCCCTTACTTAAATTCAACTGAAATTCTTGACAAATGTTAAAGTCGTGTTATAATGGGTTAATAGGCAGTGCATTTATGCCAACAATTCTAAACTGAAAGAAGGTGAAAAAATGGAAAATAATACTTTTGGTACGCGATTAAAGGCGTTGCGAATTTCGAAACGACTCACCCAGGAAAATTTTGCCAATCTTTTCTATCTTAATAAGAGTTCTATTTCTAAGTATGAGAAAGACAAAAATTTACCAGAAAATCAATTGCTGATCAAGATCGCTGATTTTTTTGAAGTATCTGTTGACTACTTACTATGCAGAACTGACCAACCCAAACTTTTACCAAGCAATCCCAAACCGATGTCCTGTGAAGAATTTTTGAAATCTTATGTGTTTTCCAACGAAGAAGTTGATTCTTTTTCTTCCTATTTCTCTTTCCCGGAAAGCTATAAGCAGGAAGTCCTGGATTTTATTAATTTCAAAAGCGCCAGTGGAAAGTAAATCAAAAACGATGAAAATCATGTTTACATAACTTGTTATAAATAAAAGAAACACGTAAAACGTGTTTCTTTTTTAATGTTTTTTTAATTTTGAAGAAAAATATAAAGAGTCTGATCGCTAATCAAACTCTTACCTATTTCTTTGCTATTTCTTTGCTATTTCTTTGCTATCTTTTACTCGCCCAACAGATAGGTCAAGGTGAACAAACTATCGGTTATGTTTACATTTTCGACAACAACATCACTGGGCACATCCAAATCTAAAGGGCTGAAATTGAGGATCCCCTTCACCCCTAATTCAGTCACCTGGGTTGCCACCTTCTGGCCAACCTCCCGAGGTACACATAGAATCGCAATGTCTATTTCGTTGGCCTTAATAAATTCATCAATCTCATCCATGTGTCTGACAACGACGCTACCAACAACCGTGCCAACTGTCAGTGGATCAATGTCGAAGACTCCTTTTAAAATAACGCCTTCCCGCTTAAATCGTTCATAGTTAGCAATGGCATGACCCATATTACCGCCACCGATAATAATGCAATTATATTCACTATCAAGACCAAGAATCTCCTTGATCGCCTCCTTTAATTCTCCTACATTATAACCATAACCTTGTTGGCCATAACCTCCAAAAGAATTTAAATCCTGACGTATTTGAGAAGCTGTCAGTCCCATTAAACTTGCTAATTCCCGGGATGATATTTTTTCGATATCATTGAGCTGTAAATCACTTAAATATTGGTAATACTTTGGCAACCGTTTAACAACGGTCATCGATACTTTTTTTGAGAAGCGATGCATGATAACTTCTCCTTTCTTTCGGATAATCAGTTAATTATATCAATATGTACCAAGTACGTCAAATTATTCATTTTAATTTATGGTTTTTTTTGATAGAATAGTAGCAATAAACAAGAATAATCGAACAAAAACGAAAACAGGTGAAATAATGCTAGTCAATATAGAAAAATTACATTTTAGTTATGGCATCCATGAAGTCTTTAATGATCTGAATCTATCCATTAATGAAAAAAAGCAGATTGGCCTGGTCGGACGTAACGGTACCGGTAAATCAACCCTGCTCAAACTGATTACCGGCGAGCTACTTCCCGACACCGGACGCATCAGCAAGAAAAGCGAACTATCGATCAGCTATTTATCGCAGGAGTCCAATATCGCCGAAAATACCAGCCTGCTTGAAATGCTCACTGATGTTTTTAGTCCGCTGCTTGAAATGGAAAAGCGGATCAAACAAATCGGCGATGCCATTGCCCAGGCCCCGCCAGCGGCTCAGGATAATTTGATGCTGGAGTTTGGCGAGCTACAGGAACGCTTTGCCGAAGAACGTGGCTATGAATATCCCAGCCGGATCCGTGGGGTCATCAATGGCCTCGGTTTTAAACCGGAAGATCAGGACAAAGCTTTTTGCATGCTCAGCGGCGGTGAAAAAACCCGCGCTACCCTGGGTCAGATCCTACTTCAGGAACCGGAACTGCTGCTATTGGATGAACCAACCAACTACCTCGATATTGATGCCCTGCAATGGCTTGAACAATATCTAAAGAATTACCCTGGTACCTTTATCATCGTTTCCCATGACCGCTATTTTATTGACAAGGTGTGCACCTCGATCATCGAGGTAAGCCAGCAGAATGTCAAAGAATACCATGGCAATTATACCCAATACGCCATAAAAAAACGTCAGGATATGATCGAGCAGAATCATCAATATCAGCAGCAGATGAAAGAGATCAAGCATCAGCAGGAAGTTATCAACCGGTTCCGCGCCTATAACTCGATAAAAAGCTCAAAACGGGCTTCTAGCCGCGAAAAAGCGCTCAGTAAGATCGAGTTGCTCGACAAGGTTGAAACCGCCCATAATAGTCATTTCAGCTTTGTCCCCCGGGTTAAAAGCGGCAATGACGTTTTGGCGGTAACGGGGATTAAAAAATCCTTTGACGATCGTCTGCTTTTCCAGAATATCAGTTTTGAAATGCATCGCGGCGATAAAATCGGTATCATCGGGCCCAATGGCGCCGGCAAGACCACCCTTTTTCGCATTTTACAGCACAAGCTGGCCGCTGATGCTGGCGAAATCCGGCTCGGCCAGAAGGTTCATATCGGCTATTTCGATCAGGAACATCAAGCGCTCAAGAAGTTTTATAACGAAAACCTGCTCGAAGCCCTGTGGGATGTCGATTCCAAGCTGACTGAAGGCGAATTGCGTAATATCCTGGCAGCCTTTTTATTTGTCGGCGATGATGTCTTTAAGCCGATCAACACCCTTTCTGGCGGTGAAAAAGCACGGTTGCTGCTGGCACGGTTGATGATTTCCCAGTCTAATTTCCTGCTGATGGATGAACCCACCAATCATATCGATATGGATACCAAAGAAATTCTCGAAAGTGCCTTAAGCCAATATGAGGGTACCCTGCTGTTTATCTCCCATGACCGCTATTTTTTAAACCGAATCGCAAGCCAGATCTATCAGTTTTCAGCTGCCGGAATCGAAATCCATCTGGGCAACTATGACGATTACTTAAAACATAAGGCTGATGCCTCAGATCGGGAAGCTGTTCTGGCTGCCGAAAACAAAACGATTGTGACTAAAACCCAGCAGAAAACCGACCGCAAGAAACAAAAGGAGGAGGAAGCTCGAATCCGGCTTTTAAAGAAGCAGGTTAAAGAAATCGAGGAAACGATTCTGGTGACCGAACAAAAAATTGAATCGATCGAAGCGACGATGTGTGCTCCGGATTTCTACGACAACCTTACCCTGGCGTCTGAAATCAATCTTTCTTATGAGGAACTCAAGCAGCAATTAGCCGAACTCACTGATTCCTGGGAGATCGCCTTAATGGCGCTGGAAACGGAGTAACTTAAATTTAATAAAAACATAAAAAAATTCAACAATAATTTGGAGGAAACTATGGAACTGACAACCAATGAAAAAAGAGTCTTAAATACCCTGTTTAAAGATGTTACCGGCACTACCCGCAATACCATGCTAATTGCCCTATATGCAGCTAAACCAACCGATGACGAATCGCCCGATGCCCAGGCGATGATCACCCTGCTTAACGGTCTGATCATCAAACTGGCCGAATTGGAACAAGCAGAAATGGAAGTTTTGTTTGCTGGCATCCCTTATGATGTTGACTAAACTGTTCTAAAATCAGACAAACAAAAGGCAGCCTCGCAAGAGACTGCCTTTTTATTTGACTTTATTTATTGGGAACTAAATTATTTTACTATTTTTTATACTAATTTATATGTTAATGTAGCCTGAGGCTTACATCATTGGCATGCCGCCCATGCCGCCTGGCATGCCGCCCATACCGGAATCTTCGGCTGGAAGATCAGCAACCGCTACTTCAGTGGTTAAGAACATCGCCGAAACACTGGCTGCATTTTGAATCGCAGAACGGGTTACCTTAGTTGGGTCAATAATTCCCGCCTGGAACATATCAACAAATTCGCCTTTAGCAGCGTCATAACCAACGCCAACTGCTTTACCAGCCATTTGCGAAATGATCACAGAACCTTCATGACCAGCATTTTCAGCAATTTGTCGCATTGGTTCTTCAATTGCTCGACGGATAATGTAGGCACCAGTTTTTTCGTCGCCTTCAAGGGTTTCAATTAAAGCATCAACCTTTGGAATCGCGTTGATATAAGCTGTCCCACCACCGGATACAACGCCTTCTTCAACGGCTGCGCGAGTCGCATTTAAGGCATCTTCGATACGGTATTTGATTTCTTTCAGTTCCGTTTCGGTGGCTGCACCAACCTGGATAACGGCTACGCCACCAGATAATTTAGCCAAACGTTCCTGTAATTTTTCTTTATCATATTCTGAAGAAGTTTCAGGAATCTGGGCTTTGATCTGACGAATGCGTTCTGCAACAGCGTCTTTGTTTCCGCTTCCTTCAACAATAATGGTATCTTCTTTATCAACCTTAACCTGACGGGCACGACCTAATTGTTCGATGGTAGTGGTTTTTAACTCTAAACCTAATTCATCAGAGATCACTTCACCACCGGTTAATGCCGCAATATCAGCTAACATCGCTTTACGTCGATCACCAAAGCCTGGCGCTTTTACAGCCACACAGTTAAAGGTTCCTCGTAATTTATTAACAACCAAGGTTGCCAACGCTTCGCCTTCAACGTCTTCAGCAATAATTAACAGTTTGCTGCCAGATTGCACGATTTGTTCTAAAACTGGTAAGATTTCTTGAATATTTGTAATTTTTTTGTCAGTAATTAAGATATAAGGATTTTCAAGGATAGCAACCATTTTTTCAGTATCAGTTACCATGTAAGCGGATAAGTATCCACGGTCAAACTGCATCCCTTCGGTAAACTCCAGTTCAGTACCCATTCCCTTACCTTCTTCTACAGTGATAACACCGTCATCGCCGACTTTATCCATGGCTTCGGAAATCAGTTTTCCAATTTCGGCATCAGCTGCAGAAATGGAGGCAACCTGAGCGATTGCTTCTTTGCTTTCGATTTTCTTGCTGTTTGCTTTTAATTCTTCAACAACCGCGGTAACGGCTTTTTCAATCCCTTTTTTGAGTACCATTGGGTTAGCGCCGGCAACAACGTTACGGTTACCTTCACGAACAATGGCTTGCGCCAATAAGGTTGCAGTGGTCGTTCCATCACCAGCGACGTCGTTAGTTTTGGTAGCAACTTCTTTAACCAGCTGAGCACCCATGTTTTCAAAGGCATCTTCTAGCTCTATTTCTTTGGCAATGGTTACCCCATCATTGGTGATGGTTGGTGAACCGTATGATTTAGCTAAAATAACATTTCTTCCTTTTGGTCCTAATGTCACCTTAACGGTATTTGCTAATTTATCAACACCAGTGATCAGTGATGCTCTAGCTTCTTCACGAAATTTTATATCTTTAGCCATATTATTTTCCTCCTGTTTTTCTAAATTTTATTATTCTACGATTGCTAAAATATCAGCCTGACGGATAATTAAAAACTCTTCATCGCCAATTTTTACTTCATTGCCGGAATATTTAGAATAGATAACCTCATCATCTACCTTAACGTCAAGTGGCACTTTTTTGCCATCGATAACTTCTCCCGTTCCAACTGCAACGACTTTACCCTGCTGCGGTTTTTCCTGGGCTGATCCTGGTAAAACAATTCCACCTGCAGTTTTTACTTCTTCAGCTTTAACTTTAATTACTACTTTGTCACCTAAAGGTCTTAAACTCATTTTTTCCTCCATTTGATTATATTGGGTACGCTGTACCTTTTATTTCATTTATTAGCACTCATTCTTCCTGAGTGCTAATAGTATTTTAAATGATTTGCAGGTTGATTGCAAGTTTTTTTTCCCTTTTTGAACATCTTAATTTTTTTTAAGTTTGTTTTAATTTTTAAAGATGGTAGAGAGCTCTTTATATAAATGTGTCTACGCTTTTAACGCCAGCTTTTATTATCAGCCGATATTCCCGGACTACGCTTATTGCCGGCTTCCAATTTTAAGGCCGGGGATGCCGTTGAGACTCAGGTCGCTTTCTTCCCCGTTGATATAATTATAGTAGGCCATCGAACCAATCATCGCAGCGTTGTCAGTACAGAGAATCGGATTAGGAAAGTACAAGGTCATACCCGCTTTGGCAGCTGCTTGTCCCATCATATCTCGTAACAGCGAATTGCAGGATACCCCACCAGCCATACAGATGGTCTTCATGCCAATGCTTTTAGCGCAGGCAATGGTTTTGCTGACCAACACCTCGATGACAGCCAGCTGAAAAGAGGCCGCTACATCATTGGGGTTGACTTCTTCCTCTTTCATTTTTTTGCCGTTGAGATAATTCAGCACCGCTGATTTTAAGCCACTGAAACTAAAATCATACTGGCTTTTATCCAGCATCACTCGTGGAAAAGCAATCGCAGCGGGGTTGCCATTTTTTGCTGCTGCATCAATGGCCGGGCCGCCGGGATATCCTAGACCCAAAACCCGGGAGATTTTATCAAAGGCTTCGCCAGCAGCATCATCGATGGTTCGTCCTAGCACCTTAAAGGTCTGGTAGTCTTCCACCAGAACCAGATGACTATGACCGCCGGATACCACCAGCGTTAAGAAAGGTGGTTCGAGTTCTGGATATTGCAAAAAATTAGCGGCAATATGGCCTTCAATATGGTGCACCCCAATCAGCGGTTTGCTCAAACTGTAAGCGATCGCTTTGGCCGTCGAGAGGCCAATCAGCAGTGCCCCTACCAGTCCTGGGCCATTAGTCACGGCAATCGCATCCACTTCGGCTAGCGTCAGCCCACTTTCTTCCAGGGCTTCATCGATGATATAGGGCAGTTTGGTGACATGATTGCGAGAGGCAATCTCCGGTACCACGCCACCGTATTTCTGATGAATATCAATCTGGGAATAGATCCGATTGGTCAATATTTTCCGGCCGTCTTCGACAATGGCCACAGAAGTTTCGTCACAGGATGTCTCAATGCTAAGAATTTTCATATTTACCTCGATTAAAATTACTATTTATAGTTCATGCATTTTTGTTTTATGCATTTTTTTCTTTTCTTTGTTCTTGAACAACACCAAACCTGATGCCAGTGTAGTGAGCCCCAGGGGTACCAGGATGTAGATGACCATCCGGCTGATCATCGCGAAAAAGAAGGGCTCGGGCACTATCCAGATCAGTCGGTCAGTTGATGGATCCATAATCCATAAGTCATTCGTAAAAAACAACTGATGGAACAGAATAAAGGTGTCATTAAAATTAAAAACAAAGCTTGCACCAATGACCAGAAATAACACTATAAAAATGGTCGATCCATAGAATAGCGCCTTGATGATGGCCTGCTGGTGATCTTTCAAAAGCATCAGAAAGCTAATCAGCGCTAAAATCATAGCGGCGTCCCGCAGGCCGAGAAAGAATAGCAGCAGGTTTCTGACATCATCCATATGGGTAATTTCTTTGTCATTGAAAATGGCGACGCGATCGACGACGTTTTTGGCATTTTCCGGAGCCAAACGGGCTTTGATGTCAAAATCCTGGCGGTCTCCCTTTAAGTAGCTGATCATTTCATCGACTACCAGATCCATATCCGGGGGATAAATCCCGGTGTTTTTAATAACCTGATTTTTTGCCATCTGATCTGTATAAAAAGCTTTGTCAAATACCGCCACCTCGATGGCGCTGATAAAAATAATTACCGGAAACAGCATTCCCAGCAACACCGCACAAATTTTGATGGTTTTATTCAAGCCCATACCTCCACATAATAATCGCGTCTAGTCCCGCGCCATAATAGTCTTTTCGCCGGCCTTGTCGGGTGAATTTATTTTTCAGATAAAAATTAATGGCCGGCTGATTATCTCCCCTTACTTCTAGGGTCATTCCGACACAGCCTTTTGCTAGCGCCAGCGCCAGCATCGCGTTGATGATCTTTTGCCCCACCCCGGTCTGGCGATACTCTTTTAGTACTGCGATATTGGTAATATGCGCTTCATCAATCACCTGCCAGAAGCCGCCAAAACCAATAATTTCACCATCGGCTTCGGCCACAATATAATTAGAGAGGATATTTTTTGTTTCCGCCTCGTAGGAATCCTGGCTCCAATTATGAATAAAACAGGCCTGATCAACCTTAAAAACGCCTGGAACATCGCGGGCTTGCATTAAACGATAGCTGATCATCATTTTTTATGCTCTTCGGCGTAGGAAGGGCGGATGTAAAAGGGTTCTACTTCCCGATAATGGCTGGTCTCGCCTTTTAATGCCCGTTCCAATACCAAGGCTCCCGCTGATGACGCCCGATTCATATTGAGATAATTAGGCACAATCCGACTTCCTGGGCAGGCGGCCAGCAAGACTTGCGAAAATCGCGGTAGGCCATCACCTAAAAAATAGATGGTCTCACTTCTCGCTTTTAAAAAAGCAATGAGATCATCAATTTCCATCACTGCATCGGCCATGTCTCTTACCAGCTGTCCCTCTTCAAAATGAAAAACACCGGTATAGGTCTGGTTGCGCTGAGCATCCAGAACCGGGCAGATCAGGCCATTGGCAAAGGGAATATTCATTGCCAGGGCTTCCAGGGTTGATACCCCTACCACCGGCTTATTGAGCGCCTGGGCAAAGCCCTTAACGGTCGCCATCCCTATCCGCAGCCCGGTAAAGGAACCGGGACCGGAGACAATCCCGAAAACATCGATATCCGCAATTGAAAGACCGCCATCACTGAGCAAATGATCGATGGCAGTCATTAGTTTTTCGGAATGTTTTTTTTGATGATTGATAATTATTTCGCCTACTAATTTTTCTTCATTTAGTATTGCAACCGATGCAACAATGCTTGATGTATCTATGGTGAGTGTATTCATTTTTATCTTTCCTTCTTGATTATATTCTGCTTTGGTATTAAAAATAATCCCTAAGCTTTACAAAGAGAAGGTACCGATCATTGATTGTAAACGAATCGGTACACTTTCTGATCAATTACCTTACTTCCTTTTAGGTTTTGCCAATGCATTGAGGTCGCGTTCAATATTTCTAAGCTTTTCGTCAGAGAAAAAATCATCGGGAAGTAATTTCTGCGCCTTATCAAATCAAATTCCCATTTTGATAGCCATTTGCAGATAGTCGCTTTCAAAGGTTTCATCACCAAAATAATTCCGAAGAATCTTCATGACATCCTCATCCTCGACCAGCTCACGCACTTTAGAATAGATAGAGAGGTATTCTTCCTGATTACCGCCGAAAAGACTTTTAAAAAAGCCCTTTTTCTTTTCCGTACAATTAACCAGCTTTTCAAAGGTCACCCCTTCTAGAGCTTCTTCTGAATTGACCAGTTCGATTATCTTATCAATACACTCTTCCGTAAAGATGCCATTAGAGAATTCAACTAGCTTGCGCAATGGCGTGTTGGCCAGCATCGTCATAAAAAAGTCATCTTCTCTGGTTTGATCATTTCCCATGATCTCTTCAAAGCCAGACAGCAACAGTTTTAAGATGATCTGTCCGCGATCGGTTTTCTCGAAATCGCTGAGATAGGACAAGGGGTTGATCGGATGAATCAAATCCTTGTTAATCTGAACCGGATAGACGATCGGTAAATCGCGACTAGATGAACCAATATAGATCTGGTGGCTACCAGACTCATGCTCCCATGATTTGGTAGTGGGATTATAGTAACTAAAATCACTGAGTCCCAACTCAAAACTGACCTCGGTGAAACGTCCAGCGGGGATAAACACTTTTTTAAATCCTCGCAATTCGCGGACTGGACGAAGGATCGCTGTATCGCGTTTTCCGGTGTAAAGTTGAATGACTTCTTTGCCGTTGAAAGCACCGATATTGGCGACCCGGCATTTAACAGTAACTGTTTTTTCGGCATCAATTATCAGTTTTGTTTCTTCGATCGGCTGATAGTCGAAATCGGTGTAGCTAAGTCCAAAGCCAAAGGGGAATCGCACCTTCTTTTTTGTGAAGTCATAGTAGCGGTACCCGACAAAAATACTCTCCCCATATACCACCTCATCATGAATTCCCGGAAAATTGATATAAGCCGGACTATCTTCTAAACGCATCGGAATAGTTTCAGCCAACTTGCCAGAAAAATTATTTTCTCCCAATAAAAGCCGGGCAATTGCATCGCCGCCACCCTGACCACCTAAAAACATCTCGACAATCGCCTTGGGCTGGTCTTCCCAGCTGATATCGACAACCCCGCCATTTTGAACAATCACCACGGTTTGGGGCTGAACCTTGCAGATCTTATCGATCAGATCAAGCTGTTTTGAGGGCAAATTTAAATGGTTACGATCATACCCTTCCGATTCGTCGTGATCCGGCAAACCGACAAATACGATCGCCAGATCTGAGTTTTTTGCCACCTCCGCCGCCTGATCGGCCAGGTTTTTCTGTTCCACCACTTCATCATAGAAATAACCCTGATGGGGGAACAGCTGAATATCAGAACCAACCAATCTTTTGATGTGTTCATAAGGCGAGTCGATATGATAAGGGTTGATTTTTGAACTACCACTACCCTGATAACGGGGATCAAAAGCCATACTGCCAATAATCGCCAGTTTTTTTACCCTTGTCCCATCAATAGGCAGGATCTGATCTTCATTCTTCAGTAAAACCATACTTTCAACCGCCGCTAACTGGGCAATTTTATGGTGCCCCTGGGGCTCAATTTCTGTCGGTGTGGCATGGTTTCTGCGGTTTTCTTGAGCCTGAAAAGCAAGCCGGATCAGCCGTTCGGCCATTTCATTTAGAATGGTAACTTTAAGTTTGCCTTCCTTGACTCGATCAAATATCTTCCGGTTATTGACACCACCGTTACCCGGCATTTCCAGATCCAATCCAGCGAACACCCCTCTGACGCGATCATAGACGGCACCCCAATCAGACATGACAATTCCATCAAAATCCCATTCATTCCTGAGTAGTTGGGTCAGAAAATAATTGCTCTGAGAGACAAATTTGCCATTGATGCTGTTATAAGAACACATCACGGCCATCGGCTGGCCTTCTTTTATGGCTATCTCAAAGGGCTTTAAATAAATCTCCCGCAGCGCCCGAATATCAATTTTGGCATCGACGGTCATCCGTCGGGTTTCCTGATTGTTAGCCAGATAATGCTTAACCGTAGTACCCACGCCATGCTCTTTAGCGCCCAGAATAAAACTTTTTCCTAATCGCCCTGACAGCAGCGGGTCTTCCGAAAAATATTCAAAATTCCGCCCGCAAAGCGGTGATCGCTTGATGTTGATCCCTGGACCTAGAATCAGATCGACCCCCATCGCCCGAGCCTCAAGGGCGATGGTTTTGGCCACAAACTCGAGCAGGTCTTCGTCCCAGGAACAGGCGGTGAGGACTGCCGGGGGAAAACAGGTAGCCGGCTTACCCTGGGGAATCCCCAGGGCTCCTTCATTTTCAATTACCCGCATACCATGGGGGCCGTCGGCCATAAACACCGGCTCGATGCCATATTTGGAATAGCCTACCGTTTCCCAGTCCGTTCGACCCGAGCACAAGGCTACCATTTCTTCGAGACTCATATTTCTTCGTACTTTTTTAATTAATCCGACATCCATGATTAATCATCTCCTTAGTGGATTAACCAAATTTAATAAATTTATATTTGTTTTTTACTCATCGCTAAAGATTTCTTAGCACAGGCGTCTACCGCTGAGATTACCGCATCTCGAAAACCTTTGGCTTCTAAAACCCGGACGGCTTCGATCGTGGTTCCCCCGGGGGTACAGATCTGATCTTTAAGTTTACCCGGATGCTCGCCGGATTCCAGCACCAGTTTAGCGGCACCATAAACCGCCTGAGCTGATAACCGATAGGCTTGATCGCGGGGAAAACCATGGAGTACCCCGCCATCGGCCATCGCCTCAATCAGCAGCATCGTATACGCTGGTGCTGAGCTGGCAATTCCGGGAACTACATCCATCAGCTTTTCGCTGATGATTTCAGCTTTTCCAAAACTTTCGAAGATCTTGATGATATCCTGGGTATCTTCGGCTGTCATGTGACCATCGGGACAAAGGGTGGAATCGGATTCGCCGACAAAAGCGGGAGTGCTGGGTTGGGTTCTGATCACCTTGACATCCCTGCCCAAGAATTCTTTAATGTCTTCAAATCCAACGCCCACCGCAATCGAAATAATAATCACCGACGGTTTAATACTCGAGGCAATTTCCTCAAGCACCTTGGCATACAAAAAAGGCTTCACTGCTAAAACTAGATAATCGACTTGTTTTGCCACCGCGATATTTGATTTTAGAATATTGACCCCATAATCTTCCGCTACTTGAATTCTTGCCGCTTCAGAGGGATCATAACACAAAATATTTTCTGGCTTGAATAATTCCCCCTTTACCAAACCACCAATCATCGCCTTTGCCATATTTCCACAACCGATAAAACCAATATTATTTTTCATTTAACTCCTCATTACTTATGTTAATCAGCTTTCACAGACCTGCCCCCAAGTATTACGATCATTTCTTGTTACTGATGGGTTTCGCAATTCACTGCTAGGCCGATTAATTTTTAGTTTAATCTTTCTTAATCTTTATACCCTCTATTTTAGACTTTAATTCAACCCAGTGCAAACCTAAAATGGAAAAACCCACTAATTCTTAAATTAATGGGTTAATCAACAACTTGCTTTTATCTTTTTTATAAATCGGCCTCGACGATTTCTTTGGTTCCGCTACGTATTTTTGACATGGTGAAAACAATTAGTGCGATCCAAATAAATCCGAACCCAATCAGATCTACCATTGTAAAGGCTTCACCATAAAGAAATACCCCGAGAAACAGCATGATGGTAGGTGTAATGTATTGAAAAAAGCCTAATAATGAAAAAGATATTTCCTGAACCCCTTTCGCATAAAGCAACAAGGGGATCGCGGTGACTACCCCTGCTAAAACAGCCAGGGCGGAAACTAACGGATTAGCTAAAGCTACGATTCCCTGACCCTGAGCTTCGATATATATAATAGCAGCAAAAGCAAAGGGTGCCACCACCGCAGTTTCGAGTATCAGTGAGACAATCGGGCTAGCATTGAGCTTCTTCTTAAAGACGCCGTACAAGGCAAAGGTGAGCGCCAAAATGATCGCCACTACCGGAAATTTACCAATTTTCAGGGTGATAAATACAACCCCGACCAGTGCCAGCAAGACTGACAGGCTTTCCCATTTGTTAAACCGTTCTCCAAAGAAAAGGGCACTGAATAAGACCACCACCAGCGGGTTGATATAATAGCCCAGACTGGCATCAATAATAAAATTAGCATTCACGGCCCAGATATAGGTATACCAGTTAAGCGACACCATCAGTCCACTGAGAATGCAATAAATAAATCTTTTCTTGTCTAAAATAACCGTTTTTATTTCTGGCCATTTTTTGATGATGGTAACAAAAATCACACAAAATATGAAGGACCAGAAAATCCGTGAAGACAGGATGTAAAGCGGCGACACTGCTTTGAGTGCCTTCCAGTAAATCGGGAGGATTCCCCATAAAACATATGCCATCATGGCGCTGATAATACTCTTTTGCATGGTAGCCCTCCATATTAAATTAGTTTCACGATATCACAATTGTCGGTACTGCTTTATCTCTTTTACACAAAACCGAAGTAAAATTTGGCTCAGTTAATCAATATTCTCAAACGATGCAATATCGGTTCGATATTGAGCACCTTCGAAGTGGATTTTGTCGATGTTGGCGTAGACGGTTTTTCTGGCTGCTTCACGGTTTTCGCCCAGGGCGGTGACGCAGAGAACCCGGCCGCCGTTGGTTTGTAGTTGACCGTTTACCAGTTTTGTTCCGGCGTGGAAGACGACGCAGTCTTTTACGTCTTTAATGCCAGTGATGAGCTTTCCTTTTTCGTAGTCGCCGGGGTAGCCACCGGAGGCGATCACCACGCAAACTGCTTCTTTGTTACTCCACTTGATTTCACAGTCAGCTAGTTTGCCATCGATGACGGCTTCCATGATGTCGACCAGATCCGATTCCATCCGCATCAGGACGCTTTGGGCTTCGGGATCACCGAAACGGACGTTGAATTCCAGCACCTTTGGGACACCGTTTTCGATCATCAATCCGATAAAGAGAATGCCTTTAAAATCCATGCCATCGGCAATAAAACCACCTATAATCGGATCAAGAATTTCTGCTTTGATGCGCTGGTTTAAGGCTTCATCGGCAAACAACACGTTAGGGGAATAGGTTCCCATGCCGCCGGTGTTCAAGCCTTCATCATTGTCATAGGCGCGTTTGTAATCCTGCGCACTTTCCATCGGGACAATCGTTTTGCCATCGACAAAACAAAGCATCGAGGCTTCCTGGCCGGTTAGAAATTCTTCGATAACCACCTTGTCGCCGGCTTCGCCGAATTCCCGTTTTTTCATGATCATTTCCATGCCTTCTCGGGCATCGGCTTCGTTTTCGGGGATCAACACACCTTTTCCGGCGGCCAGACCATCCGCCTTGATCACCATCGGATAGCCGTAAACGCCCAGATCTTTGATGATTTCATCAAAATCGGTATATTCTTTATAGGCGGCCGTGGGGATCTTGTGACGGAATAAAAATTCCTTGGTAAAGGCCTTACTGCCCTCAAACTGGGCACAATGCATGTTGGGACCAAAGACTTTTAAACCAGCGGCTTCAAATGCATCGACCATCCCCATCACTAGCGGAACTTCGGGGCCGACAACGGTCAGGTCAATCTGATGGTCTTTGGCAAAGGCCAAACAGCCAGCAATATCTTCAACCGCTAAATCGACACATTCGGCCAAATCGGCGATCCCACCGTTACCCGGGGCGGCATATATTTTGTCAACCCGGGGGCTTTGGGCAAGCTTCCAAGTTAAAACATGTTCCCGACCACCGGATCCTATCATTAATACTTTCATTTATCGCTCCTCGTTTTTGCTTAATTTTTCAGGTTTATACCTGTTTTGCTAAGAGAATTGTTCAAATTCAGAATCATTTACTTTGACCCATTTTTTTCTTCAGAATTGCTTTAGCACCAGGCGGAAATAGTTTTGTCCGACGGGAGCATATCTAACATACGTAACCAAAAAATAAAACTGTGACCAACCTGTTTTGCTAAGAGAATTGTTCGAATTCAAGGCCAAAACTGACTCCAACGCTGAAGTCGGGCAATTATCGACGCAAAACTAGTGTTTGAAGTGACGCATGCCCGTAAATACCATCACAATTCCCGCCTCATCACAAGCCTTGATTGAATCCTCATCCTTACCAGCCCCACCCGGTTGGATGATCGCGGTAATACCGGCAGCAGCGGCGGCTTTGACGCTGTCGTCAAAGGGGAAGAAGGCATCGGATGCCATCACTGCCCCTTTAACCTTTTGACCGGCTTGGCGGATGGCGTTTTCCAAAGCACCGACCCGATTGACCTGGCCTGGTCCGTTGGCAATCAAACATTTATTTTTAGTCAGGCTGATGGCGTTTGATTTAGTGTTTTTAACCGCTTTCCAGGCAAACAGCAATTCTTCCATTTCGGCCTCGCTGGGCTGACGCTTGGTGACCACTTTTAGTTCATCATATAGCTTGGTATCCCGTTCCTGAACCAGCAGCCCACCGATGACTTTTTTTACTTCATAGCTCGGTTCATTGTGGGTGATATCGGCCAGCTCTAATAACCGCAGATTTGGCTTCGCTGCCAGCACTGCCAAGGCTTCTGGTGTAAATCCCGGCGCGACGATCACTTCCAGGAAAGTTGCGACCATTTCTTTGGCGGCGGCTTGATCAATCAGCCGATTAGACGCGATGATACCACCAAAAATAGAAACCGGATCGCTGTCATGGGCTTTCTTATAAGCCATCGCAATTTTTTCGTCGCTGGCAATCCCACAGGGATTAGCATGCTTAACCGCGACAATGGTCGGTTCGTCGCCATATTCTTTTAAGATTTCCAAGGCGCCGTTGGTGTCGTTGATATTATTATAGGAAAGCTCTTTTCCCTGGACTTGTTTCGCTGCGGTGAGGGCGCCTTTAACTGGCACCACTTCGCCGTAAAAAGCGGCTTTCTGGTGGGGATTTTCACCGTAACGGAGATCTTGAACCTTTTCAAAGGTCATCGTGATGGTGTCTTGTAAAACTTCACCAGCGACTCGTTTTCTTAAGTAGTCGGCGATCATCGTGTCATAGTTGGCGGTCGTTTCAAAGACTTTCAAGGCCAGGCTATAACGGGTTTGATAGTTTGTTGCTCCGTTTGCTTCGAGCTCAGATAGGACCACAGCATAGTCATCCGGATCGACCACGACGGTCACATCATTAAAGTTTTTGGCAGCCGAGCGCAGCATCGTCGGTCCGCCGATATCGATATTTTCGACCGCATCCTCAAAGGCAACCGCTTCTTTTAAGATGGTGTTTTTAAATGGGTAGAGGTTAATAACCAGTAAATCAATCGGGGTAATCTCAAGCTCTGCCATCTGTTTCTGATGATCCGGATTGTTGCGAATTCCTAAAATCCCACCATGAATTTTAGGATGCAGGGTTTTGACCCGTCCGTCCAGGCATTCCGGAAAGCCGGTCACTTCGGAAACCCCAGTAATCGTCAGTCCTGCTTCGCGCAGCGCTTTGGCAGTTCCCCCGGTGGATAGGATTTCCCATCCCATTGCTGCCAATTTTGATGCAAATTCGACAATCCCACGTTTATCCGATACACTTAATAATGCTCTCATATTATTCCTCCAAATTTATTGCTTAACAAGTTCCCCGATTTTAATTAACTAAATTTGTTTAATTTGATCTATTTTTATTGACCTATATTTTTGAAACGTCTATTTTCAATGCTACTCTTTTCGATTTTTAACCAGTCGACCTACCACCGACAGCTGGTCACGACAAAAAGCCTTCACCGCCTTTGGCAAAAGCTCGTGCTCGATTTTAAGAACTTTCTGCTGGATCGATTCCGGCGTATCATCGTCTGCAACCGCGACGGTTTCCTGAAAAATAACCGGACCGCCATCGGCAACCTCGTTCACAAAATGAACCGTTGCCCCGGTAACCTTGACGCCATAATCGATGACCGCCTGATGAACGTGCAAGCCATAAAATCCGGGTCCACAAAAAGCTGGAATCAGGGCTGGATGAATGTTGATAATGGCATTGGGATAGGCTTCTACAAAGGCTGATGTAATGATTTTCATATAGCCGGCCAGCACCACCAGATCGACTTCATAGCCTTTTAAAATTTCGACCAGTTTTTCATCATAAGCTTCGTTGCTAGGATAACCTTTAGGATTGATGGCCACTGCCGGAATCCCGGCAGTTCGCCCCCTTTCCAAACCAAAAGCCTGGCGGTTATTGGAAATCACTACCACAATTTCGCCATCTTGCTGGTGAATGGTATCAATCAGGGACTGAAAATTGGTTCCGCCGCCAGAAACCAGCACGCCGATTTTTTTTAAAGCTTTTACAGACATAAATCGATTTTTTCCTCTCCCTTAACAATCGAACCAAGAATAACCGGTTTTTCGCCCTTGGCTGTTAAACCGGAAATAAAATTCTCAACCTGATCAACTGGCAAAACCGCCACTAGACCAATCCCCATATTAAAGGTGGCGAACATACTTTCAGCGGGAATTTTTCCAGCTTCCTGAATAAAATTAAAAATTGGTAGCGTTTCGATTACGCTGGGATCGACCTTGGCGCAAAGACCGTCAGGAATCATCCGGGGAATATTTTCATAGAAACCGCCGCCAGTGATATGACTCATGCCCTTGATTTTACAGGGTTTGATCAGATCAGCCAAGGCTTTAACATAAATCCGGGTTGGTGTCAGCAGGGCTTCACCCAGGGTCATCCCCAGATCGTCGACATAGGTATTGACATCCAGAGACAGATCTTTAAATAAAACCTTTCGCACCAGCGAAAAGCCATTGCTGTGAACACCCGAGGATGGCAGTCCCACCAGAACATCACCTTGTGCAATCGCTGCGCCAGTGACAATATCGTCTTTCTCGACGATGCCGACGGCAAAACCAGCCAGGTCATATTCATCGAGGCCGTACATATCCGGCATTTCAGCGGTTTCTCCACCAATTAAGGCCATATTTCCCTGGATACAGCCTTCGGCAATTCCTTTAACGATGGTGGCGATTTTTTCGGGATAGTTTTTGCCGCAGGCGATGTAGTCTAAAAAGAACATCGGTTGGGCACCCTGACATAAGATATCATTAACGCACATCGCGACACAATCAATGCCGATGGTATCATGGCGATCCATCATAAAAGCCAATCGCAATTTAGTCCCGACTCCATCGGTTCCGGAAACCAGGACGGGTTTCTGATAGCCTTCCGGCAGTTCAAAAAGTCCTCCAAATCCTCCCAGGTGAGAAAGCACCCGATCATTAAAGGTCCGTTTGACATCATCCTTCATCAATTTAACCGATTCGTAACCCGCTTCCACGTCCACTCCGGCCTGTCGATATGCATCTGTTTTTATCTGATTTTCTGACATGTTTCCTCCATCTGTTTTTATAACTTCCAGCTAGCTATGTTTCTTTTGCATTTTAGTCGTTGGCATTTAAAATTGGTACTTCCATCGGGTATTCGCCGTCAAAGCAAGCGCGACAGAAGGTTGTTTTTCCGCCGACTGATTCGGTTAAGCCTTCCAGTGAAATATAGGCCAGCGAATCTGCTCCTAAAATTTCCCGGATTTCTTCCACGGTTTTCTTGGCACCGATCAGGTATTTTCGGCGCGGGGTGTCAATCCCAAAATGACAGGTATGCGCTACCGGCGGACTGGTTACCCGGAAATGAACTTCTTTAGCGCCGGCCTGTCTTAATATCTCAACCAAACGTCTAGAGGTGGTTCCGCGAACGATCGAGTCGTCAATAATAATGACCCGTTTATCTTTAATGGTTTCTTTTAAAGGATTGAGCTTAATTCGCACCCCTTCTTCTCTCAACTTTTGATTCGGCTGAATAAAGGTTCGGCCAATATATTTGTTTTTAATTAAACCGACACCATAAGGAATACCCGATGCTTCGGCATAGCCAATCGCGGCACCAATTCCTGAATCCGGCACACCAATGACCACGTCAGCTTCGACCGGTGACTCTTTAGCCAGAATTTCGCCAGCTTTATGCCGGGCTGCGTAAACTGAGGTTTCATCCATGACCGAATCCGGACGGGCAAAATAAATCAACTCAAAAATACAGGCTTTCTTTTTTACCCAGTTTTTTTGGCCATAGCTGGTTAAGCCGTTTTCGTCAATGACGACAATTTCGCCAGGCTCAACATCACGAACCAGTTCTGCCCCAATCGCATCCAGGGCACAGCTTTCCGAAGCCAGAAAATAATCTTCGTCTTTTTTGCCAATGCACAGGGGACGCAAACCATAGGGGTCTCGCACACCAACTAACTTATCACCAACGGTGATGACCAGGGCATAGGCGCCCTTAATAATCTCAACCATCCGCTGAATCGCTTCAATCATACCGTGGCGCAAACTTCTAGCCAAAATATTTACCATCACCTCAGTATCAATGGTAGTTTGAAAGACTACCCCGGAATCCTCTAGCATGTTTCGCAGCGCGTTGTCATTGATGAGATTTCCGTTGTGAGCTAAGGCAATTTGACCGACACTGTGATTGACCGTTAAGGGTTGGGCGTTGGTTACCCCATCTTCGCCTGAGGTCGAGTAACGGACGTGACCGATTCCGATATTTCCTTTGAGCTGTTTTAATACATTGCCTTTAAAGGCATCACAGACCAGGCCAGTCTCTTTATGGGTTAAGATTTTTCCGTCTTTGTTAACCGATATGCCGGCGCTTTCCTGACCTCGGTGTTGAAGCGCATAAAGTCCATAATAGATATAGGAAGCACAGTTCGTCTCTTTGGATTTGAGATAAGCCCCCATTATTCCACATTCATCGCGAAACTTGTCATTTATCATTGGTGTGTTGTACCCTCCAGGTATTAGATTTTAATTTTCCTGATTTCTTAATTTTTCAACTGTGCACAGTGATGGATGCTATGATTGAACCCGTTTAAGCATCTCTTCGTAGGCCTCTTCAATATGGCCGAGGTTTCTTCGGAAACGGTCTTTGTCCAATTTTTCATTGGTTTCGACATCCCAGAAGCGACAGGTATCGGGTGAAATTTCATCGGCCAATACGATTTGCCCGTCATTGGTTTTACCAAACTCGATTTTAAAGTCGACCAGGTTGATGCCTTTATCAAGGAAATATGCTTTTAAAATATCATTGATCTTAAAGGTCATTTCGCGGATCACTGCAATTTCTTCAGCGGTCGCTAGTTCCATCGCGATGGCGTGATAATCATTGATGACCGGATCGCCAAAATCATCGTTCTTATAGCAGAATTCAAAGATTGGTGACTTTAATTTCAAGCCTTCTTCCAGACCTAGGCGCTTGCAAATAGAACCAGCGGCGGTGTTGCGGATAATCACTTCCAGCTGGAAGATCGTCACTGCCTTAACTAACTGTTCCTTTTCAGAGAGAATTTTAATAAAATGTGTAGGAATGCCCTTTTCTTCGAGCATTGTGAAAACAACACCAGTCATTTTGTTGTTGATCACACCTTTACCACCAATGCTGCCTTTTTTCTCGCCGTTAAAGGCTGTGGCGTCATCCTTATATTCAATGATAAATTCGTTGGGGTTATCGGTTTTAAAAACTTTTTTTGCTTTGCCTTCGTACAATTGTTCTAACTTTTCCATCTTAATCTCCTTAAATTTTAATTGAATCTTTGAATCGAATCTTTGAATTGAATTTTTGATGTGGGCTTCAATTATTTATAAAATTTCCTGAACCTTCTGGTTTTTCGCAACAACTTCGTCATTTAGCTGAATTTTAAAGGCCTTCATTTTTTCGCGGATCTGCGGATATTTGATCGACAGCATCTGAGCCGCTAGAATCCCGGCATTTTCGGCACCGTTGACGGCGACGGTCGCAACCGGTACCCCTGATGGCATCTGGACAATCGATAACAGCGAATCCAGGCCACCCTGGAAGGATGTTTGGATCGGAATGCCGATAACCGGAAGTGGTGTGATCCCGGCAATGACTCCCGGCAGGTGGGCAGCTTTTCCGGCGGCGGCAATAAAGACCTCGATATCGCGAGCTTCGGCAGTAGAAGCATATTCGAATATTTTCTGCGGATTTCGATGCGCCGAAATAACCTGAACGTCATAATCAATGCCAAACTTTTCCAGGGCAATCAAGCATTTTTTGACAACTTCAAAATCCGAATCACTTCCCATAATAACAGCAACTTTTGGTGTACTCATTGTAAATTCTCCTTATGGTTTGAAATTTCTTAATTTTCTATAATAAAGTCTGAATTAAATCAGCTACTTAATTTAAATTATTTAAAATAATTAACCCCGGCTTTAAAGATCTGCTGATCGATACTCCCCGGAATATTCTTGTAAAGATTCTTACCGATCCGCTCTGAGTGACCCATTTTGCCAAGCACCCGTCCGTCTATACTGGTGATCCCTTCCACTGCATAAACCGAACCATTGGGGTTGAAGCGACCCGAAAGCGTGGCTTGACCCTCAAAATTGACATATTGGGTGGCAATCTGGCCATTTTCGATGAGTTTTTTCAGCACTGCATCGCTGGCCACGAAGCGGCCTTCGCCATGGGACATGGGGATGCGATGAATGTCTCCTACCTTGGTATTGGCTAGCCAGGGTGACAGATTTGAGCTGATCCGGGTCATTGGGATGGTCGACACATGCCGACCAATGGTATTAAAGGTTAAGGTCGGCATATCATCGGTGATCGGACAGATTTCGCCGTTGGGTACTAGTCCTAACTTGATCAGTGCCTGGAAGCCGTTACAGATTCCCAGTATTAGACCGTCCCGATTATTGAGCAGATCCATGACGGCATCCATCATTTTGGGATTTCTAAAGACCGAGGCAATAAATTTTCCAGACCCATTGGGTTGATCCCCCGCACTAAATCCTCCGGGAATCATAATCATCTGGGATGCTCTGATCTGTGTGACCATTTCATCAATGGACTGGCTTATATCCTGGGTCGACTGATTTCTAAAAATAGTCGTGACCGGTTTTGCGCCAGCGTTTTCAAAAGCTTTAGCTGAGTCGTATTCGCAGTTGGTTCCCGGGAATACCGGGATAAAGACCTGCGGTTTAAGCTGCTTTTCTTTACGGTAAACAATCGCTTTAGCATTATAACTTAAGGTTTTAACGGCACCAGTCGTTTCCGTTTTTTCAGGATATACTGACCGTAGCGGCGCTTCCCAGATTTCGATAAGTTCATCGATGTCGATGGCATCGTCGCCATAAACAATTTTACTGCTATCATTTGTTTTTCCAATCGGAGTTGATCCCTCCAGAATTTCAAAACTTTCGATTAGAATACTGCCATACAAGGGCTTAAATAAAAATGCTGGATCAATCCGGTCATTGAGCGTTACGCCGATACCATTACCAAAGGCCATTTTAGCCACGGCTTCTGCCAGACCGCCGTAACCGATGGCTTTGGCACTTAAAATTTTACCTGCCTGATTGGCTGTGAAGATACGATCATAAACGGCTTTAACCCCCGTTAATTCTGGCACCCCATGTTGATCGACTGGCAGGGCGAATAATTGCAGCAGTGATTCGGTTGACTTGAGCTCGCAGGTTATCACCGCGTCAACATGGGATGTCGCCACCGCAAAGGAAATCAGAGTTGGTGGAACGGTCAGGTCTCCAAAGGTGCCCGACATACTGTCCTTACCGCCGATGGCTGGAGTTCCCATCGCCAGCTGAACTTGATTAGCGCCTAAGAGCGCCGCAAAAGGTCGACCCCACTTAACCGGATCTTTGCCCAGTCGTTCGAAATATTCCTGGAAACTGAGGCGGGCTTTTTTGTAATCCCCGCCAATGGCAACCAGTTTGGACAGGGATTCAAGCACTCCGATCATCCCGCCTAAAAAGGGACTATTTTTAGCAATCGCCGGATTATAACCAAAGGTCATCATGCTACAGGTGGTGGTGTCGCCTTGAATCATCGGGATCTTGGCGACCATGCCATCCATTGGTGAAAGCGCATTTTTGCCACCGTAGGGCATGACCACGGTGCCGGCACCAATGGTGGCGTCAAACATCTCTACCATCCCTCGCTGACTGGCCACATTCAGATCGCTCAGGGTTTCTGTGATCTTTTCAGTAAAATTAAAGTTCTCATCTTTATTCGGTTCTTGATCGGCAGTTAAGATATCGCTTTTTATTTGGGTCGGCGGTTCAACCGAGACATCAATAAATTGCGGGGCGCCGTTGGTTTCCAGAAATGCGCGGGAGATATTTAAAACTTCTGCCCCCCGCCATTTCATAATCAGACGGCCAGAATCGGTAACTGTGGCAACTGGGGTAATCTCAAGGTTTTCAGCCTGTCCCATGGCGATAAAAGCCTCCACATCTTTGGGATCAACCACCACCGCCATGCGTTCCTGGGATTCGGAAATGGCCAGTTCAGTGCCATCTAAGCCTTCATATTTCTTGGGCACCTTGTCCAAATCGATTTCCAGGCTATCGGCCAGTTCGCCAATCGCCACTGATACCCCGCCGGCGCCAAAATCGTTACAGCGCTTGATTAAATTGGCCAGTGCTTTGCTTCTGAATAACCGTTGGATTTTTCGTTCTTCGACTGGGTTCCCTTTTTGAACTTCGGCGCCACTCTCTAAAATCGATTCTTCGGTATGCGCCTTGGATGAGCCAGTGGCTCCACCACAGCCATCCCGTCCGGTTCGTCCGCCAACTAAGAGAATGACATCACCGGGAGTCGGGCGTTCACGGATGACATTTTCTTTTGGTGCCGCTGCTATTACGGCACCAACTTCCATTCGTTTGGCCAGAAAACCAGGATCGTAAACTTCAGTAACCTGACCGGTTGCCAGGCCGATTTGATTGCCGTAGGAACTATAGCCTTGAGCGGCTTCAGTCGAAATTTTACGCTGCGGCAATTTTCCTGGCAAGGTATCTTCAATGGCGGCCCGGGGATCCCAGGCTCCAGTAAGCCGCATCGCCTGATAAACGTAGCTTCGTCCTGAAAGCGGATCCCGAATGGCTCCACCCAAACAGGTGGCGGCGCCCCCAAAGGGTTCAATTTCAGTGGGATGGTTATGGGTTTCATTTTTAAACATCAGCAGCCATTCTTCATCGATACCGTCATGATCGACGATCATCTTAATGCTACAGGCGTTGATTTCTTCCGATTCATCCAGATCTGGAATCCGTCCCTGTTTCTTAAGAGCCTTGGTGCCAATCACGGCCAGATCCATCAGGCTCATCGGTCGTTTAGTATTTTCACCATATAATTCATTTCTTGACTGACCGTAGTCATCATAGGCCTGCTTCATCGCCTGTGAAATGGGATCCTTCCCCAGGAAACGTACCTGCTCAATTTGAGTCAAAAAGGTCGTATGACGACAATGATCCGACCAATAGGTGTCAATTACCTTTAATTCCGTAATGGTCGGATTTCGCTGTTCATCTTTATTAAAATAATCTTGTACAAATAAAATATCCTCAGTGGTCATCGCGAAACCATTCTCGACTCGAAACGCTTCCAATTGGTCTGCAGTCAGAGTAATGAAAGTATCCAATGGCTTGATATCTGCTGGCTCCCGTACCTCATCAACCAGGGTGATAAAAGGTTCCAGGCTGGCTTCCTGAGAATCGACTGGATTGATCATATAATGCTTGATACTGTCAAATTCCTTTTGTGTCAGTTCACCTGTGAGTACAACAATTTTTGCTACCTTAACCAGCGCCCGTTCCCCGGACACGATCTGAATACACTGAATCGCAGAATCACCGTGCTGATCATATTGGCCGGGTAGATAAGAAATTCCGAAAATTCTTTCATTATCTTTAATCTGAAGGACTTCTTCAAAAACCTGATCAACATTGGGTTCGGACAAGATGGTGCCAATAATTTGATTAAACAAATCATCAGCGACACCTTCCACATCATAACGGTATAGAATACGCATCGATTCCAGTTTTTGAATCTTTAAAATACGTTGAAAGGTTTGTCGCAGCGATTTGGCTTCTACTTCAAATTTATCTTTTTTTTCTACAAAAATTCGTTTTATCACAATTATTCCACCTTTTTAAATGATAAACTCATTTTACTATTTCCGAACAATAATATCAACATTTTTTAAAACGTTCGGATTGTTTTTTTATAAGCCAGCTATGTTAGCGTTTAATTCGCGAATTTATAAGTTTTTCACGAATATTGTATGATATCGAGTATAATTGAACTGTAATTGGGTAATATAGTTTTATCCAACTATATATTTAGAAAATTTAAGATACTCGAGAGGTAATATATGAAAATTTTCCATTTGCATCATAGCGGCTTTTTAATTCAATTCGAGGATAAGACCCTTATTTTTGATTGTTTTACCCATATCCCTACTAGTCTTCTGCGTAAGGGGATTCCTCATTTTTTCTTTGTCTCTCATGGCCACGGAGACCACTACAACGCCGATATTTTTTCGACCGACCGGATTTATCATCCCAGCTATATATTAAGTGACGATATTCCCAATTCCTCAAGCCACAAAACTCACTGCCTTAGCCCCTACCAGCACATGTCGCTGGGTGGAATGGATATCAAAACCTTCGGATCCACTGATCAAGGTCTTTCTTTTTATATCGCCACCAATTCTCACCGCATTTTCCATGCTGGCGATCTGAACTGGTGGGACTGGGACACCAACGAAAAACCGAACATTGATCCGGCGCAGGAAGAAAGTGATTTCAAATCCGAACTGGACAAAATGAAGAGCCTGCCGATGGAATTCGCCTTTATTCCTGTGGATCCCCGTCTCGGCGAATCCTTTTATAAAGCTGGCCAATACTTTATTGAAACCTTCCATCCCAAGGTCATGATTCCGATGCATTTCCGGGATGACTTTGCGATCATCAAACAGTTTAAGGACAAAATCGGAAATACTGAAACCGTTATTCCAGAATTTAAAGAGCGCAATGTCAAGATTAAGAACACCTGGTCTTACGGGGGCTGATTAATTGGTTCTTCCAAATAAGATGAAAGAGGTATAGCCATGAAGGGCGACCTTTCCAAGACGAACAACCAACAACTACTCGATGTTATCTTCTCAGTTAGCACCGAGCTGCTATGCATTACTGATGAAGTGGGCGAAATTCTAAAGACAAATCCCGTTTGGGAAATGAAACTGGGTTATCTGCTTGCCGACTTGATTAGACAAAATATTATTAATTTTATCCACCCCAATGATACTGCAAGCCTGATTCTTGCTATCAAAAAACTCCCTGATAAAAACGAAATTTTGTCACTTTCTACCCGAATGCGTTCGCATGACGGTAACTATCGTATGATCAACTGGCAGTTTCAATGGAAGAGTGGATTAATTTTCTGCGCTGGTAAAGATTTGACCGAACTTTATCATGCAAAGAAAAGTACCGAAGCAGCAGACTTCTCAAGAAACCAGCTGCTTTCTATTTTATCCAACGAAATACAGGAGCCGCTCGAGAACTTGTCACTGTTCCTGGAATTAATTAGCAAGACGAAGTCTGCTACTGATCAAGGAATCTGCCTGGAAAACATCCGACTCGCCTCAGAGTTGTTAGACAATCTCATTAACGGCATGCTGACAACTAACCACAATCAAGCCGGTCATGATGTCCGTTCTTTTGACTTTCACACTGCTGTAGAAGATGCAATCATCCCGCTGATTGCCAGCGCCAAACGCCATAGCATCAGCATCGATTTGTCGATTGACTCAAAACTCCCGAAACAAGTTGTCGGCGATCCCCAACGACTTAAACAGATTGTTTCCTATTTGCTACTCACCGCCATAAAATCCCTGGAGCGAGGCAAAATCAGCATCGAAGCAACATCTGAAAATACTGGAAAATCAGTGTTTAAGGTTTATTTTAATGTCAAAACCTCAGGGACTAGCGCGCTTAAGGATATCACTGATGATCCTTCTTCCATCAATAACACCAATGGTAAGGCCATTGAAAACAGCTTGAATTTCAGTCTTGAACTTGTTAAAATGCTCGTTGAAACGATGAATGGAAAGATGTCGGCTAGCCAAGGCAGCGATGGCAATTATGTCTTTCTTTTTCACGTTTTATTGCTTCGGGAAGACCTGAAGAATTCGAAAAAAGACAACCATGGGATCAGCCGGGTGCTACCCATGTATAACCAGAATATCCGGTTGAAAGCTGAAGAACTTCAAGCCATTGAGCACTTGAAAAGTGAGCAGGATAAGAGCTCTAACAACAGCATTAGTAACAGCCGGCAACGGATCCTAATTGTCGATGATGCCCCGACTAATACCCAGCTACTGACCCAGGCTTTGGTGGAAAAATTTGAAATCATCGTAGCAAACAGCGGCACAGACGCTTTAAGTATTATCAAACAGTCGCCTACTCCTGACATTATTCTACTCGATCTGATCATGCCAGAAATGAGCGGATACGAAGTCTGCAAACAAATAAAGCTGGATAAAGGCACCAGGGATATCCCAATTATTTTTCTGACGACCTTGAGTGATCAAGAAAATGAAGCTTTTGATCTGCGATCTGGCGCTGTTGACTATATTTCTAAACCTTTCGATTTCCCGAAAGCCGAGGAGAAAATAAAAAATCATCTGGCGCTTAAACATTATCGGGAAATGCTCAGCAAAACTGCCGATACCGACGCTTTAACGCAAATCCCTAATCGTCGCCGTTTCATGGAAATGCTAGCGATTGAAATCCGTAAAGCCAAGCGCAATAACACGCCTTTATCGGTAATTAGAATTGATATTGACTATTTCAAGTCTTTTAATGATACCTATGGCCATCTAGAAGGGGACGACTGCCTCCAGGAAATCGCCTTCGTAATTAAGAAAACCTTAAAACGTGCCGGTGATCTGGTTGCCCGCTGGGAAGGTGAAGAATTTGCCTGTTTGCTTCCTGACACCAATTTGAAGGGCGCCACCCATGTAGCCGAAAATATCAGAAAAGCGGTGATTAATCTAAGGATTCCCCATCAGACCTCGCCAATTGAAAAATTTGTCACCTTATCATTGGGTGTCGCTTCCGTGATCGGTGCTCGTGAAAAGTCGGACGATATTTCCTATGAAACCCTTATTGAACAGGCTCAGGCCGCCCTGGTCCAATCAAAAAAAACCGGTCGCAACCGGATTTTTGTGTATCGAAAATAGTTTAGTGAAAAACCCCTGTTCCAAAATTGGTTCAGGGGTTCTTTTTATCGTTCAAAACAATTACTCTCAATGAGATAAAGCCTCACCCCACGAAGCGAAAAATGCCTGGTTGCCTGGCTGATTTTTGGATAAACAGTCAGATGATCCATTCGATTTTCGACCTTGCTTAGATTAAACCCTTCCGGTACTACCGCAAACTTTCCGATCCCTGGTTCGATAGCCTTTTGGGGGCATCCATAAATACAACGCATACAAATTACACAGTCATTACCAAAGAAATGCCTACCATTCACGATTTTAATATTATCCCGGGGACACTGCTTTTCGCACCAACCGCAATCGATACACTTGTCGTTAACCTTGAGTTGTCGGCCAAATATCCTTCCGCCATAGACTTCAAAATATCCCAACCTTGATGCGATGCGATCAATCCCATACGCTGTCGTGCGATGACGCTTCCCTGCCAACAGTTCCTCAACGACCTGATCAACAATCACCGGGGCAGCATGGAGTAGCATGGCGCTGAGGCTTTGATCGTAACCGATCATAAAATTAGAAGGCATGACCATCATTTTCTCATATATTACGTGATAGCCTTTTTTTTCAAGTTGTCGAATCGTAGCCTCACGACAAGCTGTATTGGGCGATACTTCCCCGCCACCTGATACTGAAACCACCACTGCCGGTCGGCTGATAACGGGTTGGATTTTATTGAGCCACTCCACGATCGGTTTGGGGGCATTAAATGCGTAAACCGGGAACAGCAAAACTAATAATTCTCCTGAATCAACGGGATTTTCCTGACACCTTAACTCTGTTCGCGAAACGCTTATCGCTCTTTTTTGAAACGATCGTTCAAATGCATCGGCAACCCGAGCAGTCCCTCCCGTACCCGTAAAATATACCAGATTTACGCTTTTAAAATCCATTTTTTCCTCGCTATCTTTTGTTGCCTGATTTCTCAATGCGACTCACCCTTATCGAAAAAATAAAACATTGTCTGCCTGATCTGCAAACATTGCCTTTCTTACATTACAATTACAGTTTTATTAAAAAATTTATATGCCTTTGTCAATCAATTCATACCTATCCTTTTTACCCATTTTCATTAAATTTAAACGTAAGCTCTAAAAATTAGCATCTAATAATTATCTTTACAACTAGCCTAATTCAAGTATAAAATACTAGTAAAAAAAGTGCTTGTCATAAACAAGAAAGGAACAATCAAGATGGATAGATTTAGCGCTCCATACTGCAAAGATGACATAAAAGAGGATCTCTCAGAACAAAAAATCTGTGTTCTCGATGCCCTCACCCAAATTGCCAACCGCCGAAAATTTGATTTGATGTTCAGCCAAGCGATTAATAAATCCAAAATGACAGTAAGCTATTTGTCAATCCTGATGATTGAAATCGATTATTTCAAAAAACTTAATACCGTCACTGGCTTATTGTCGAGTGATGACTGCCTTCGTATGCTTGCTTCAACTCTGAAAGATACCTTGAAACGATCTGGAGATTTGGCTGCCCGCTGGGATCGTGAAAAATTTGCCTGTATTCTCTCAGATACGGACCCCGCCGGTGCTGCAAAAATGGCCGAAAAAATAAGAAAAAAAGTGATCGACTTAGCTATTCCCAACGCTGCATCGCCAGTTGCTAAAGTCGTCACCGTTTCGATTGGTGTGGTAACTTCGATTCTTACTGATGAGACTTCCTATGATTCACTTTTAAAAAAAGCCGATCAGGCCTTAACAACAGCCAAAGAAATGGGTCATAATCTAATCTTTATCAATCAAGATTAGATCCAGTTTCAACCGGTCTTCTTTATTTGGTGATGACACCATTGCGACCCTTAATTTTTGCTTCATAAAGCGCCTTATCAGCCCGGTCAATCAATGTCTCAAGG
>NZ_CAKMJU010000028.1:0-61600 GCF_927416815.1 uncultured Acetobacterium sp.
AGGAAGTCGCCCATATATGCTGACTTTATTTCCAGATCGAGGTTTCCTTGTCCCATTTCTTCAAGGGCGATATTCCACCAAAGATCACCGACAATTACAATGGCGATTTCAATGAAATCAAGAATAACCTCAACACCTGTATCGACGCCATCGACGATCTTGGCAAAGTCGCCGCCATGTTTGCTGGCATCTGCCCGGGTATCCAGCTGTCCGGCAATCCCGGCTTCGGCCAGATGCGCCGCATCAGCGACTAACGCGGTGACTTTGCCAAGAACGTCGATGGCGTCAACAACACCCTGGACGCCGTCATCGGACCACTGAACGTCGCGGCCGAGTATGTCGACCGGATCAGCAAGGGCGATATTCCGCCAAAGATCACCGACAGCTATACCGGTGACTTTCATGAAATCAAGAATACCCTCAATACCTGTATCGATGCCATCACCGCCTTAGTCGATGATGCGGCGCATCTGGCTCAGGCTGGTATCGAAGGCCGACTGGATACCCGGGCAGATGCCAGCAAACATCATGGCGACTTTGCCAAGATCGTCGATGGTGTCAATAATACCCTAGATGCAGTGATTGAACCGATCAAAGAGGCTTCGACAACCTTAAAAGAGTTGGCCAATGGCAATTTAAGTACGTCTATGACGGGACAGTATAAGGGTGACCATGCATTAATCAAAGAAGACATGAATCAGACGGTTAATTCGTTAAAACGTTATGTCAATGAAATAACTAGCACCCTTGAAGAAATGGGACAAGGAAACCTCGATCTGGAAATAAAGTCAGCATATATGGGCGACTTCCTTAACATTAAGTTGGCACTAAATGGAATCACCAGCACGCTAAGTGCCACCATGGCGGACATTGATGAGGCGGCCGGCCAAGTTGAAGCAGGAGCCAGACAAATATCCGATGGCGGACAAGCCCTGTCCCAAGGAACCACTGAACAAGCCAGTTCTATCCAACAGATCAATGCTTCAATTTCAGAAGTTGCTGAAGAAACCAAAAAGAACGCCATCAATGCCAATGAAGCCAATGAGTTAGCGGTTGAGGTTCGAACCAATGCCGAAGTCGGTAATGGTCAAATGGATAAAATGGTGAGTGCGATGATTGAAATCAACGAATCATCCCAAAATATTTCAAAAATTATTAAAGTTATTGATGATATTGCTTTCCAGACCAATATTTTGGCGCTTAATGCGGCCGTGGAGGCAGCCCGAGCGGGGCAACATGGAAAAGGCTTTGCAGTAGTTGCTGAAGAGGTGCGAACCCTGGCAGCCAGAAGTGCCGAAGCGGCTAAGGAAACCACTGGTCTCATCGAAGGATCGATCAACAAGGTAGAAATGGGGACAAAAATTGCCGATCAGACAGCGATCAGCTTAAAAGAAATTTTAAGTGAAATCGAACGGGTCGCCGACCTGGTCGGCGATATCGCTCATGCATCCAATGAACAGGCATCAGAAATTGCTCAGATAACCCAGGCAATCAATCAGGTTTCCCAGGTAGTTCAAACAAATTCGGCCACCGCAGAAGAAAGTGCCGCAGCCAGCGAAGAACTTTCAAGTCAGTCAGAAATGCTGATGCAAATGGTAGGAGCATTCAAACTTAAGGAAAATCCGAACAAACTTAATCAGGAAACCGGCGGATCTAAGTCAAGAATGTCAACAGCGAATGAACTAGTAGAACCAAAGATCATCTTAAATGATATGGAGTATGGTGAAATAAAGGTTGATAAATACTAAGACAAGGTTACAAACTAAGGGGCGATTTTACGCCCCTTAATTTTTTAAAGAAGAAAATGCGAGAACATCAGGAAAAGCACAGCGAACTATTTTGCTCGTCGAGCTTTAAGAATCCGAATATCTTCACCCAAAAAGGGAATGGTTTTGAAGTATCCGGAGATCCGTGAGGAAAGCCGTTCATCATAAAGGGCTTTGATTTTGAGCACCGTCAGGTTACTGGAAATGATCATCTTTTTTTCGGCATTGAGGCGGCTGTCGATCACCTCGTAGAGCTGTTTCTGACTGTATTCGGAAGAAAATTCAGCCCCTAAATCATCGATGATCAGAAGGTCGCAAAGGAGCAGCGGTTCATAGATTTCGGTGGAGGTTTTCTTTTCCCGGAAAAGCTGATCCTGAATACTGGCGACCAGGTGGGCAGCGGTGACGTAGACAATCCCATAGCCTTTTTCGGTCAGCTTGTTGACGATACAATTCGACATAAAGGTTTTACCTACTCCAGGCGGGCCGGTAAACAGGAGCTGGTCTTCGATGTTTTCAAAATTCTGACAATATTTCAGCATATTCTGTTTAATACTCAGGGCATTGGAGCGATGGCTGGCAGTTCCCGAACCAATTGGCTGTTCAGAATAATAGTCAGGATTAAAGGCTTCAAAGGTTTCGCGCTGGGCTCTAGTTTTTAAGTCATAGCTGGAAAAACTGATTTCAGCCAGACACTGGTTCAGACAAGCGCAGATCCCTTCGGGGAGAATCCCCGCGTCCTGACAAAGCGAACAATAAAAGCTATGACTCAGCAGGGCGGCTTTTTCTCCAGCTAAAACTGCTTTACGGGTTTCAAGCGCGCTCATCTGTTGGCGGATGGCAGCGGTTTTTTCCTGCTCATTAGCGATGGTGGCACGGGTCAGGGCAACACCCAGACGATTGATTTGATTGTCAAGATCAGAAAGCTCGGGTATCTGACGATAAAGGGCTTCCTTTTTTTTGCGTTGTTTGAATTGGTAAGCATGCTGTTTTTCCTGTAGCAGGGCAAAGGCGGCATTATAGGTCTTCATTATTTATCTCCAGTTCCGGCCATAGATCTTCGGCATAGTCAACTTCCATGTCCAGGTAAGCCTGTTTACGGGCATCACTCATTGGTTCAAGCGATTCCTTCTGATCAAATTTGGCTTTTGGTTTGTCATTTTTAATGTCTTCCAGGGTTTTGAAGCCCTGTTCGTGCCAATTTTTCAGAATCCCGTCAATATACTTCATATTCGGTTTGTTGGTGCGAGATAAGGCCTGTACAATGATTTCCATTGAAAAGCCGTAATCGTTAAACCAGGTATCGATCATCTGTCGCTCAGAAACCATCGGGTTTCGCTGAATTCCCAGGTATTTAAAGATTTGATAATAGCCAGTTCGTTTATGCGCCGAGTCTTTGATATAGGCTTCAGCTTCAATGTGATCGCGCACCGCGGCACCATGAAAGGCTTTGGCTACGGTTTCCAGATAGGAGACCACCTGGGCTGGGGTAAAGGTGCGGTCTTTTTTATTGATCATATTAATTGAATACTCAACAATCAGAATCACCGCTTCCGGGGTGAAATTGTAGTCATCCAGCCAGCGTTTAAAGACCAGGGTTTCTTTCTTCGTGATGGTTCGGCTTTCATACATATCCTGAATGGTGGTGTACATGCGTTGGATCCGGTCTTCCATGCTGTTAGAAGACTGCGAGTTCTTAGGAACAGTTGTTTCCGGGATGGCCTCATTTTTATAGAGGATTGTCCCGGTGATGTTGTAAAAACGAACCAGTGCATCGCGGGTGCCGGTATACTCAATGGCGATGATTTTTTCAGAAGCCCAGTAATCCCAGGCTTTTTTGACGTCGGTTTCTAATAAATTCAAATCTTTGGCGATATCCTCATTACTGATCGGGGTCAGACCCATATTAAAGCATCGCTTTAAGCCGTAAAGATAAACCTTTACGTAGTCGCCCCGAGCCATGGGCATATAGTGATTGATAAAAATATTCTCAATGGGTGTCACACCCAGATCATCATGGCTGGAAACTAATTCAAAACGATTCATGTTCTACCTCTAGTTATGGATTGATATATTTTTTTTGCTAAAAAAATTTAGTTTGGACAAGTGCAATGCTGTTATTATATCACATCATTTTTAATTTGTGAGGAATTCCTGTTTTCTTTAAGTAGTCGAAAGATTTCTTAAAGAGTGCAAGAAAAACGGCATAAAAACTCAAGATTTCTTGATAAAAGTCAAACTTATGATATAATTACCAATTGGATATTACATATACACTTGCACTGAAAGGAATAAATATGGATGCTTTTATTATAGAAGGAGGTAACCCCCTACAAGGTGAGGTTACAATCTCCGGGGCAAAAAATGCCGTACTAGGAATTATTCCGGCTGCAGTACTTTGTGCCTGCTCAAGTAAGATAGAAAATGTTCCGGATATTAAAGATGTTAACAAGATGATTGTTATTCTTGAAAAATTGGGAGCTGAAATATATAGAGAAAATGATACCTTAATTATTAATACCGAAAAACCGATTTCATTTGATGTGTCGGAGTATGAAGAGGAAACCGGCCAGATGCGCGCCTCTTATTACCTGCTGGGAGCATTGCTGGGACGCTACCGCAAGGCGATTGTGCCATTGCCTGGTGGCTGTAACATCGGCGATCGGCCGATAGACCAGCACATTAAAGGCTTTCAGGCGCTGGGAGCAACCGTAGTAATTGAACATGGTCAGGTGAAAATGGAGGCGCCCCAACTAAAAGGTGCCCATATATTCCTTGATGTGGTCAGCGTTGGCGCCACAATCAACATTATGCTGGCTGCAGTTCGGGCTGATGGTAAAACGATCATTGAAAATGCCGCTAAAGAACCCCACATCGTTGATGTGGCTAACTTTTTGAACTTGATGGGAGCAAATATTAAGGGTGCGGGAACAGATGTTATCAAGATCGTTGGGGTTGATGAAATGCATGGCTGTGAGTATTCGGTGATCCCCGATCAGATTACCACCGGTACTTATATGATGGCCGCTGCCGCCACCGAAGGGGATATTTTAATTAAAAACGTGATTCCCAAGCATATGGAGGCGGTTACCGCCAAGCTCAGCGAAATGGGTGTGATTGTCCGCGAAGAGGACGACGGGATTCGGGTTATTGGCAAGCATCCCTTAAAAGCGGTGAATGTTAAGACCATGCCGTACCCGGGTTTTCCCACCGATCTGCAACAACCGATGGCGGTTTTAATGACCGTTGCCGAGGGGACTAGCACCATCACTGAAAGTATCTTTGAAAGCCGCTTTAAATATGTGGACGAGCTTCGCCGGATGGGAGCCAATATTTCGATTAATAGCCGGACGGCAACGATTAATGGGGTCAAGTCCTTATCGGCCACCAAGATCAAGACCACCGATTTAAGAGCCGGAGCAGCCATGGTTATTGCCGGATTAATTGCTGATGGTGAAACAAAGATCACCGAAATTATCCATATTGATCGGGGATATGCAAATTTACAGGAAAACCTGCGAAACCTGGGAGCCGATATTCGTCGGATTTCTGAGAAAGACCCTACTTATCTTTAGTTAGCTGCTGACTGATATGAATTAAGCTAGGAAACAGTACCTTAATTCTCATAAAGTTAGGTTAAGTCAGGTTTAAGTAAGATTCGCTAGGATAAGCGTAACAATTGAGCTGGCCTTGGCGCATTTAAATGGATGTTTTATCAGGTGTTAAAATGAACAAGGGAGCAAAGATTGAAATTTTGTAGCTTATATAGTGGAAGTTCAGGAAACAGTTTATTTGTCTCAAATAACAACACAAAAATACTCATTGACGCTGGTCTCAGCGGGAAACGAATTCAAAGTGCCCTGGATATCATCGCCGAGGATCCCCGCGAAATCAATGGTATCATGGTAACCCATGAGCACAGTGATCATATTCATGGGGTGGGGGTATTATCCCGCCGTTTTAATTTGCCAATTTATGCCAATCAGAAAACCTGGGATGCGATGATCAAGGGTCTGGGTAAAATCGCCGAAGAAAATATTAAAATCTTTGATTTTGAGAAGCCGTTTTGTATTCAGGATCTTCAAATCAAAGCCTTTAAAACATCCCATGATGCAGCGGATTCAGCGGGCTTTGTCATTTCTGATGGCAAAAATCGACTCGGAATCGCTACCGATTCGGGGATTATCACCCCGGAAATGCGTAGCGACCTGTGTGGCTGTGATTTGGTGGTACTAGAATCCAACCATGACGTGTCGATGCTGGAAGCTGGAGCCTATCCCTTTTACCTCAAACAACGGATAAAAAGCGACTTTGGTCACTTGTCCAATGAGACCGCTGGGGATTTAGCGCAGGCGCTGGTAGAAAAAGGCACCCGGCAACTGGTGTTAGCACATCTCAGCCAGGAAAACAATTATCCGCAATTGGCTTATCAAACCACCGCCCGGATCTTAAGCGAAGCGGGGATGGTTCTGGATAAGGATGTTAAACTTTGTGTGGCAAAAAGAAATAGTACCAGTGAGATAATTAATCTGTGAGATCTTCAACTAAGATTGAGGAGTAACAATGAATGACGATCTGAAAAATGGAAAAACCCTAAGTTCTCTGTTTATTGGAATGCTTGGTGCAATTATTGGCGGCGTGATTGTCGGTGCCTTATTTCTTGGCGTCAACTTTTTTTTCGACAACAGCACCGTAATTCAGGGCGCTAAAAATGAAATAGTCGTCAGCCAGGGGACGGCAGATACTGTCATCGAGGCGATTGCTCAAACCGTGCCGCCATCGGTGGTGGGGATTGAAACAACCGGCGTGGCGATGACGGTCTACGGATCCCAGGAAGCATCAGGCGTTGGTTCCGGTTTTATTTTGACCAGTGATGGTTATATTGCCACCAATCAACATGTCGCATCGGATGGCATCTCCGGCATGACGGTATCGCTTGCTGACGGGAATCGCTACGATGCGAAACTGGTCTGGTCGGATGTAAGCTTGGATATGGCGATCATTAAGATCGATGCGACTGATTTGCCAGTGCTTGAATTGGGCGACTCAGACGATGTCGTCGTCGGCGAACTGGCGGTTGCAGTGGGGAACCCCCTGGGTCTTAACTTTGAGCGAACGGTGACGGCCGGAATCGTCTCGGCGATCAACCGTAGTATTCCTCTGGATACCGGCTTGGCGGAAGATTTGATTCAAACCGATGCGTCGATCAATTCGGGAAACAGCGGTGGACCGCTAGTCAATAAACACGGCAAGGTGATCGGTATCAATACCTATAAATTGACTACCGGTGAAGGAATGGGCTTTGCTATTCCGATTAATATATTAAAACCAATACTTAATGAGATTGTCGCTACTGGTAAGTTTGAGCCGACAGTGATGGGGATCACAGCTTATGATCGGGCGATTGCCGATTATTACATCACCGACAGCAAGGTAAACTTTAATGAGGGGATCTATATTGCATCAGTGCAACAGGGCGGTGGCGCCGCCAATGCTGGTCTAACAACCGGAGATATTATCAAAGAAATCAACGGGGTTAAGACAAACACCATGCTTAAGATGAAAGAAATTCTCTATGGCGTTAGTGCTGGTGATAAGGTAGCGGTTACCTTTGAACGGAATGGTCAAATGCAGACCATTGATGTGGTAGTGACTTCAGGACAATAAATGATGTTCGTTGAATTGCAAAGAGCCTTATATATTTACACTTGTAAATATATAAGGCTCTTTTAACTGGTCTTTTTTACAAAATGAAACGAAAAGATTGACATTTTCACAAAAAAACATATAATTATAACAATAATTGCAAAAAGTGTTATCAAGTATCATAATGGCAAAATAAAGCAAGAAGTGGGTGAACGGATGAAGAAGGTAGTGGATGATGAGCGACTGATGGTGAAAATCTGTGAGATGTATTATAACCAGGATATCAATCAAAAGCTGGTTGCAAGAGAATTGGGTCTGTCGCGGCCAACCGTATCCCGGATTCTTCAGAATGCCAGGGAGCGGGGGATTGTCAAAATTATTATCGATCCTATTTTTGGCAACAATTATGTCGATCTGGAAAAAAAATTGGAGAGCCGTTATGGTTTAAAAGAAGTTTTTATCGTCGATACCAAACAGGATAGCCGCGATCAGAAGGATGAGCTGGCCAAGGCGACGGCCAATTATCTGGAGCGACTGATTAAAGATGACAGTATTATCGGGGTTTCAATGGGTTCTTCGATTGGTCAGATCTATCGTTTTGTATCTAAGGGAACCTCTAAGCGGGTGACCTTTATCCCGCTGATCGGCGGGATCGGCCATCTGGGGATGGAACTGCATTCGAATACCATTGTCGAAGCATTAGCCAAGGCTTTTGGCGGGGATTCCTTTCTGCTCCATGCGCCGGCGCGGGTTTCTGGGATCAAGATCAAAGAAGAATTGATGAAGGAAGCAGATATCCGGCGGATCATCAAAATGGGCGATGGTTTGGATGTGGCGGTAGTTGGGATCGGGGTTCCTAATCGAGGCTCGGCGATTATGTCGACCGGCTATTATGATGAAAAGGATATGGAAACGATGCGCAAAAAAAATGTCGTGGGTGATGTTTGTATGCAGTTTTTCGATATCAATGGCAGCACTGAAGCCTTTGAGGGCGACAACTGCGTGATTGGGGTCGATATTAAAAAGTTGCGACGGGTTCCGCATTCAATTGGTGTTGCTAGCGGTTCCGAAAAAGCCCGGGCCATTCAGGGAGCCATCACTGGCGGATTCATTAATGTCCTGGTTACCGATGTGGAATGTGGGAAAAAAATGCTGGAACTTGATCAGGCCTCTGAAATGGTGACAAAAAATGAAATGATCAATCCAGAATCCGAGAGGAATGTCAAAAAATGATCATGCCAAAAACAGAAGCCCTCAAAGATATTAAACTATTTGCCCTGGATATGGATGGCACGGTTTATCTGGGCAATGGTTTAATCGACGGAGCCCTGGACTTTATCGATGAATTGCGAGTGCGCCAAAGAGATTTCATTTTCATCACCAACAATTCATCGCGGGGATCCAGCTTTTATCAGGAAAAGCTAAAGAAAATGGGCTGCTTTGTCGAAGCAGACCGGATCATTACCTCTGGAGATGTGACCATTGAATATCTAAAAACCTATCATCCCGGACAATCGGTTTATCTGATGGGCACCCCTTTATTAGAAGAGAGTTTTAGACAACACGGTATCAAACTGGTCGAAGACCAGCCGGATGTCGCGGTAGCCAGTTTTGACACCACCCTGACCTACGAAAAACTAGAGAAAATCTGTACCTTTATTTTAAGTGGTGCGGTTTTTTTATCGACTCATTTGGATTTAGTTTGCCCTACGGAAAGCGGTTTTATTCCCGACTGTGGTTCCATCTGTGCCCTGATTAGCAAATCCACCGGGGTAGAACCCAAATATTTAGGCAAACCCTTTCCCGAAACAATGGCGATGGTCGTGTCTATTACCGGCCATAAAAAAGAAGATGTGGCCTTTGTCGGAGACCGGATCTACACCGATGTGGCCACCGGCGTCAATAACGGTGGCAAGGGTTTTCTGGTACTGACCGGGGAGACCAAAATGGAGGACTTAAAAAACTCGCAGGTGGTTCCGGACTGTGTCTTTGACTCGCTTAAAGAAATGATCAACTATTTATAAAACTGTTTAATTTATCAAAAACAGGGAAGATAATAAGAACATGGATCATAATCTAGATGACCGAAAAGTTAAGAGAATAAACCGAAAGGAATGAAAGATTCATTAATAGGTAGGAATATGCATGCGAAAACAGTTACTATTATTAATCCCACCGGTTTACACGCACGACCGGCAGCGGAGTTTTGTCAGAGGGCCGGAGAATTTAGAGCTGATATCCGAATCAGGAAGTTGGGGGACGATCCCAAAGAGGGCGATGCAAAATCGTTGCTAAGCATTATGACAACCGGGATTGGCCTAGGTGATGTGGTTGAAATTTTTGCCGAGGGTGAGGATGAGATGCTGGCAGTGGAAACCCTGGTGGCATTGATCGGCGGCGGATTTGGCGAAAAGAAAAATTAAGGCAAGGCAAAAAAACACCGACAGGTGTTTTTTTAGTGGGTGACTTTATATTTACTTACCTATTTGGTGTGATCAGGCATAAAGCAGTTCGTTTTTATAAATGATCGATTTTAAATCGGCCTGCCGCCACTGCAGTTCATCCAGACTGATGCCGAAGTCCAGTTGACCCTGGGTGGCGATTAGGAGATGCTCAAGGTTGCAGTTGCCAGCCCGTTCGCCAATCCCAAAGAGGGTGGAATCGGCATATTTGGCGCCGGAACGGAGCCCTTGGATGGAATTGGCTACGGCCATCCCGAGATCGTTGTGCATGTGCACCTCAATGTCGATGTTAGCAGGGATTTGGCTGATCGTGGCCTTGCAGAGGCTCGGCGACATGATTCCCACCGTGTCCGAAAAACGCAGGGTGGTGGCGCCCAGATCCCGGGCGGTTTCAATCAGCTGGATGACGAAATCCCAGTCAGCCCGGGAGGCGTCCTCCAGGCCGATGGTCAGTTCTCTTTTTGCGGTGTGGATGGCCGCGGCGCAGGTGCTCAGGGTTTCCAGCACCTGGGAGCGGCTTTGGCGCAGTTTTTCGCGAATCAGCAGATCCGAAGCGGGGACACAAACATGGATAATGTCGGCACCACAAGCGATCGATTGGCTGATATCAGAGCGATTCATCCGGTTCCAGCCAATAATCTGAGCATTTTGGCAGGCCAGTTTGATTTTTTCAAAGGCGCGGCATTCTTCCTTACCGATGGCGGGGGTGCCGGCTTCGATCCGGGTAACCCCCAGAGCATCCAGCGATTTGGCGATGGTGACTTTTTCACGGACGGTGAAAGCAATGCCGGGGCTTTGTTCACCGTCTCTTAGGGTGGTGTCAACAATATATTTTTTTATCATTTTGCACCTCGCTGGCAAGGGTTTGCAGTTCCAGATCAGACAGGTTTCGGCCTAACTGGGTGCAACGGGATTTGATTTGTTTTAAAATCGAGTGAGCTGTCGATTCGGATAAACCGGGGTCGTTTAGTTTATACAATAGGCTTTTGCGACCAGAATGTTTTCCCAGCACAATTTCTCGCTGGTTGCCGACGGTTTGGGGATTAAAGGGCTCATAGGTATGGGGGTTTTTTAACACCCCATCGACATGAATGCCAGATTCCACCTTGAAAATATCGGCGCCGATGATGGCCTTCATTTTTGCTACCGGCTGGCCGGAGCACTTTTCATAAAGGCCGCACAGTTCACTTAAAACTGATAAGTCGCCGCTAAAGGCATCGGGCTGATGGAGCTTTAGACCCATCAGGACTTCTTCCAGAGGTGCGAAATTATGGTGGTTGGCAAAAGCGCAGCTGATGCTCGTTCCGCCGGCCAATAGCCATTCCAGGGCGATGGCGGCAGCACAGTGGTGGTGGTTGCTGGGACATAGATCCAGGGTTTGGGCACCGCTGCCTAGCAGGGCTTTGAAAACTGTCGGATAGTCCCGGTTCATCAGGTCTTCTAACCCGGTGATGCGGATCTTTTGATGTGGAGAGAGAGCTGATTTTAATTTGCTGACGGGAATATTTTTTTCCACCAGATCATTGGGCTCCAGCTTCCAGAGGGGCTGGGGTTTTGTCATCCCAGAGCTATCTAAAGAGATCGGAAAAATTCGAGTCAGAAAAAAACTGCGGCCGCCCAGCCACTTTCTTAAACTGGCGGCACTTGACGGAAAACCGAGCCGGGCAAGCAGATCCGGGGTCAATTCGATTTTTGTGACCCCACAGCTAAAAAGCAGGTCACAGAAATGGTTAAGATCCCGGGCGCTCATCCCGGCCGTATCAAAGCTTGTCAGTGTCCGATCAATAATAGTAACCATTTGTGTACCCCGCTTTCGTTTGTTTTAATTTTAAAATGATGCTGCCGATGTAAGGGCAGCATCAATCGGTGAAGTATTAAAATAAAAGATTAGCCCAGTACCGACAATTGTTATATCATGTTGTGACCTAGGGGTCAGACCCTGTGCCTCAAGGTGAACAGTTGCGGAGCAATAACATAATAAATTGGTATTCCTAAATTCGCAACTGTACGAATTGTGCGCATTCAACAGATTAACAATTGGTCGGTACGGTCGTTTGGCACTAGCCCAAGAGGGCTAAATAACCAGGTCCTCGACAACCTTGCCGCCTTCGATGTGTTCCTCCATAATCCGTTCGACATCGTCGACGGTGACCTTGCCATACCAGACGCCTTCGGGATAAACGACCACGATCGGCCCCTTGTCACAGATCCCGAAACAGCCGGTGTTGTTTAACATGATGTCGCCGGATAATTCCCGTTCGTCGATTTCTTCAAGAAAGGTCTGCAGGATTTTTACTGAATCCTGTTGAAAACAATACCCCTGTTGGGTGCCGTTGATCCGGCAGCTGGTGCAGATAAAAAGATGATGTTTAGGACTAACCATTTTTAAATTCCTCCTGATCGCTTATAAATAGTTTTTGAATGATGATTAATAATTGGTCGGTACGGTAGTTAGTAATGTTAGAAATTACCGGCAGTCCGCAGTTCGGATCTTAAGATTTCCTGGGCGGCCGTTTTAACGGCGTCTTCGATGCGGTCGTAGGTTGAGATGACCTTGATGCCCTTGCTTTCCAGTCGTTTGGTGGGCAGGTCGCCGATGCGCATGGTGATGGCAGCATCGCAGTCATTTAGCGCTTTTAGAATGGTGCCGATCTTATCTTCCTTTTCGTCGCATTCTTCTTCACCGGTGCAATACTTACCAATCACCCGTTTTTCCTTAAACTGGACCGCGTCGTCAAGGTAATCATAAATATAAAGCTCAGAAGCCTGGCCGAAATGCTGATCCACCAGCATCCCGCCTTTAGAGGTGATCGCAAAGCGCAATCCCTTTGGCGCGGCCAGAACCAGCGCTTCGCTTTTGGCTTCCGTTTCCCGAAAATCGAGGGAGATGTCACTGTCCAGTTTGCCGATGGCGTCGGCACGGCATTGTTTGCAGTGATACATTTGTTTTAAGTGAACCCCGCATTTATCCCGAATCGCATTGATTTCATGGTTAGTGGCTATTGGCAAGCCCTCAAAGGCGGAGCCTTTGACTGGAATCAGCGGCATCACATTGGAGATAAAACAGCCCAACGCTTTGACCGTCTTGACCACTTCTTCAATGTGCGCGTCATTGATTCCCATCAGGGTTACGGTATTGATTTTGACAATCACCCCCTCATCGATGAGAAGCTTGATCCCAGCAAGCTGGTTGGCCAACAAAATTGAGGCACCAGCTTCGCCATGGTAACGGTTGCCCATGAAATCGATATGTTTGTAGATTTTTGTGCCGATGACTGGGTCAACCGCATTGACGGTGACGGTAATGTGAGAAACCCCCAGTTTAACCAGTTCTTTGGCATAGTAGGGCAGCATTAAGCCATTGGTAGAAACGCAGAAGGTAACATTGGGGTCATCTTCATGGATCAGGGTCAGGGCCTTTTTCGTTTCTTCAAAGTTTGCCAGGGCATCTCCGGGGCCGGCAATCCCAACGACGGTCAGGTTGGGAACCTTTTCTTTGACCAGTTTGTATTTTTCAAAAGCTGCCTCCGGAGAAAGAATCTCAGTAGTCACGCCGGGACGGCTCTCATTGGGGCAATCAAATTTGCGGACACAGTAATTACACTGGATATTGCATTGTGGCGCAATGGGGAGGTGCATCCGGGCGTTTTTCTGAGCGCTGCCGCAGCTGTAACAGGGATGATTGGCGGTTTTTTCTTCGATCGTCATGATGGTTGTATGTGTCGTTGATTTGGGATTTTCCAGCACTTTCATGGTTGTGTCCGTTTCCGGCTCCAATCCGTATTTGGATTTGGGTCCTTCATTATAGTAGGTGTTATAGAGGGTTTCCCGGAATCCCCCCTCGACCGCTTTAAGAATGGTGTTGGTGATCTGATCAAGGAGCACCTGAGAGCCTTCGTAGCCCAAGGTTCGAACCCGCTGACCGCCGATGCGGTCATGGATGGGGAAAGCGCAGCGGATCAAGGGAATCCCGTGTTTTTCTTCAATTCGACGGCCGTCGGAATTTCCCAGCATCAGGTTAGCTCCGAGTCGCAGGGCTTCTTCCTCGATGGTTTCAAAGTCGACATCATTTAAGATCGCGTAATTGTCAACAAAAAGAACATCGGCCAGTTTGGAAAGCTCGGCGGCGATTTTTTCTTTGAGTTGGGGACAATTGGAACCAGTAGCCGCGATCACCGGCATCACGCCATTTTCACAACAGAGTCGGACTGCCGAAACGACAAAATCCGGTTCGCCGAAGATGGCAATGCGACCCAAGGCATTATATTTATGGGAGTCGACCATGCCATCAAGATAACGCCCTCTTTCTTTAGTGATTTTTACTGGAATGGCTTTTTTTGACAATTCGGCTAAGAGATCGATTAAGGCATCGGTATCCCGAAGCCCCATTGGCAGGTTCAGCCGTTTGTAGGGAACCCCGAAGTTTTCGTAGAGGTAAACCCCCGGGGATTCGTCGGGCTTGATGGTGTCGGATATTTCGATGGTGGCCCGAGCTCCAGCCATTTTCTGGATTTCAGAAATGGGGGTGCCATGCATTGGCAACCGATAATAAGAGCTCTGGTGGACGCCGTCCAAGTTTTCGGACAGGTCTGGCAAAAGGATATATTCCAGTCCAAACTGATCCAGCAGATCTTTTAGATAACGGGTATCGGCCGGGGAAATCATCGTGGTGACGATATTGATTTTATCGTGTTTGGTGGTGTCCATCTCAACATGGGAGACGATCGCTCGCAGTGCCCGGGTAAATCCTTCAAATTGGGTGCCGCCGTAACCAGCCGATTTTACCGGAATGATTTTGACTGTTTCATCAGGATGTGAAGCGTAAAAATTCTTGATGATGTACTCAATATCTTCGCCAATGGTTTCAGCCAGACAGGTAGTCGAAACACCGATGACTTCGGGTTGATATAATTTAATCAGATTTTCCAGGCCGATGATCAGGTTTTTCTCGCCGCCGTAAACAGTCCCTTCTTCCGTCAGGGAAGAGGAGGCGATGTCCACCGGTTCATTGTAATGGGTGGCCATATGGCGGCGGATATAGGTGCTACAACCCTGGGAACCATGGAGGATGTTCATGCATTTTTGAATGCCGTAGAAGGCATTAGCGGTTCCCATGGGCATGCACATTTTACAGGGATTAACATTTAAGTTGACTAAATTTTTAGACATTTTTGAGACCTCCTATGATTTCCCAGACAGGACTGTTCATCGATAGATTAATTTCCGAGGCAAAATTCAGGGTGCCTTCGTAGCCCGCCAGAGGGTGCTTGCGCTCATGGTTGTGATCACAGAAGGCTACCCCCAGTTTATAGGCCAGCGGCCGTTCCTTGACGCCGCCCACTAAGATATCAGCGCCCATTTCCTTCATAAAAGCTTCCAGTTCAGCCGGGTTGGCATCGTCTAGAATGACGGCGTCGTCATCGACCAGATGCTGGATGACTTCATAATCATCCTTGCTCCCGGTTTGGGTGCCCACCATCACGGTGTTCATACCGAATTCATGAAACTGACGGATCAGGGAGATTGCTTTAAAGCCGCCGCCGACATAGATGGCCGCTTTTTTTCCTTCAAGATTTTTGCGATACTTATTTAAAAGAGGGATAACTCTATTTTTTTCTTCTTCAATAAAGACTTTGGCTCGTGCAATGACTGCTTTATCACCGACGGCATAGGCAATCCGCATCAGCGAATCCGAGGTGTCGGTAATGCCGAAAAAACTGACCTTGATAAAGGGAATATCGAAAACCTCTTCCATCTGTTTGGCCAGAAAGGTCATCGAGCCGGCACATTGAACCAGGTTAAGTTGGGCTGTTGGGGCTTTTTTAAGGTCTTCGACTTTGGCATCACCGGTAATACTAGCAACCACTTCGACACCGATTTGTCTTAAATAGTTTTTGATGATCCACATTTCCCCGGCCAGGTTAAAATCACCGAGAATGTTGACGCCGGCAGTTTTGGCCGGTAAGAATTCGGGGGTAACCAGGCTCATAATGGCGTTGCAAGCCATTTTATAACCGGTTTTCTTGGTTCCTGAAAAGCCCGGGGATTTAACGGCGATGACCCGGATGCCGTATTTTGCTTCGGCCTTGCGACAGACTGCGTCGATATCGTCACCGATGACGCCGACAATGCAGGTGGCGTAAATAAAAATGACCTTTGGCGCATGCATGGCGACCACTTCATCAACGGCTGTCGCCAGTTTCTTTTCGCCGCCGAAAATGACGTCAGTTTCCCGCAGATCGGTGGAATAAGAGTTTCGGTATCCTTCTTCGCCGCTGGATAAACTACCACGGATATCCCAGGTATAACTGGCACATCCAATCGGGCCATGAACAATATGGAAGGCATCGGTAATCGGGTTTAAGACAACCCGGGCACCGCAGTAAACACAGGCCCGCTGACTGACAGCCCCTGAGACACTGGCTGACTCACACTTGATTCCGTCGCCGCTGCATTCCGAAAAACGGATCGACTGTGCTCTTTCTGGTAAAATTGCCGCATCATTTTTCATTTACAGCCTCCTTTCAAATAAAGGGGAGGAAAACCTCCCCTGGTGTTTAGTCTTGAGAATCGTCCTGGAGACAATCATCAAATCGTTGTCTGCTGCAAGATCGGACAGGCTATCGCCTGTTCGCCTTGATGCAGACACCTGATTTGTGATTGTCTCCGGACTTACTTCTGTTTTCTATCTGGGGGTAGGTTGGAGATTAACCCCGATTATATATAATGAGATAACCCAGTACCGACAATTGTTACATCATGTTGTGACCTAGGGGTCAGACCCTGTGCCTCAAGGCGAACAGTTGCGCAGCTGAAACTTTATAAGTTGATATTCTTTATTTCGCAACTGTACGAATTGCGCGCATACAACAGATTAACAATTGGTCGGTACGGTAGTCGGCACTAACCTAAGAGAAAGGAACCTCCCCAGGCTACATTACCATTTCTAGATCTTCGTCTTCGCAGTCGCGGTCCTGACGGTCCATCAGGGCGTTGAGGATCAGTTCGGCCAGTCGGATGGCACCTTTGTAGCCAACGATCGGCATGTAAGAGTGAACATATCGGTCGATGATCGGGAAGCCGACGCGAACCAGGGGGATGTCTTCGGCTCGGGCTACTTGCTTGCCGTGGGTGCCGCCGATTAATAAGTCAACCGGATCATTTATAATCCATTGGTGAAGTTCGAATAAGTCACCGCTTTGTTTGGCGGTACAACCTTCGACGCCGAATTTTTCCAGTAAGGCCGCGGCTTTTCGCTCAAAAGCTGCTCCGGGGGTACCGGTTACCATGTATTTAGGGATCATCCCCATTTCCAGGGTGATTTGAGCCATCCCTAAAACGGTGTCGGGATCGCCGAAAATTGCGACGGTCTTGTTGTGGGTGTACTGATGTGAATCCAAGAGGATATCCATCAGCTGGCCGCGTTCTTCTTCAATTTCATAAGGGACTTCATTCTTAGAAAACTGGTTTAGCGCCATGATGAAAGCATCGGTATTTTCTACGCCAATTGGTAGCGGTAAGGCTTTATAGGGCACCTTGCATTTTTTTTCTAAAAAATCGGCCGGGAATTCAGAGGTCAATTCACCTAAGGCTAAGGTCATCTCACAGTTGCCCAGATCGCGGATCTCGGGAATGGTGGTTCCGCCCTTGGGATACATGGTATAAGTTCCGGTCATCGGAGCATCTAAAACACCGCTGGTATCGGGAAGCATAATGAACTCGGTAGCCATCAGCTTCATTAGCCGTTTCATCTCGCGCATGTCGCCGGGATTCACAAATCCCGGGAAGAGGGCCAGTTTACCATTTTTTTCGCCGGTTGCCGTCGATAGATATTTAATAAATCCGGAAATCATGTTATAATAACCGGTAACATGTGAACCAACATAACTGGGCGTATTGGTGTGAACGACCAATTTGCCTTCGGGAATCTTGGCGTCCTGGATGTAACCATTTAGGTCATCACCAATGGTTTCGCTTAAACAGGTGGTGTGAACCGCGATAATTTCAGGGTCGTAAATATCAAAAATGTTTTTAATGGCAGTTTTCAGGTTAGCGCCGCCGCCGAATACCGATGCGCCTTCGGTAAATGAACTCGACGATGCAATGGCCGGGTCTTTAAAATGCCGAGTTAAGAACATCCGATGAAATGAACAGCATCCTTGAGAGCCATGGCTGTGGGGCATACATTGGTGAACACCCAGGGCGGCATACATGGCCCCAACCGGTTGACATGTTTTTATCGGATTGATTCGTAGAGTGGATCGGTCCGATAATTTTTTGGGGGTTAATTCTAACATTATTCGATACCTCCTAAGCTGCCAACTAACGTGGGCTCACTTTTCCAGGGTGCCTGAACCATATTCCAGACCGGGGTGTAAGTGGCCATTGTCATGTCTTTGGCGAAATTTAATGCTCCTCTGAAGCCAGCATAGGGACCGCTGTAATCATAGGAATGTAATTGTCGTGAGGGAACACCTGATTTTTGCACAATAAACTTGTCTTTAATCCCCGAGAAGAAAATATCAGGCTTTAACAGTTTTAAAAATTCTTCGGTTTCAAAATGGTTGAAGTCATCGGTTATGATAGCTCCTTCGGCAATGTCAGACCAGAGGCCATCGTATTTTTCCAGCGGAACACCAGCGGCTTTTAAGGCTTCAATTTTTTCTGGCGTATGGAAGGTTTTGTAGTTGCCTTCGTCTTTGGTGACGGTGATGCTTTCGATATTTTTAGAATCGGCATCGATTTTAATACTGGGGATAACATCCCGGCCTTCATAATCATCACGATGGCCAAATTCATAGCCGGCCAGGATCACATCGACACCCAGGTATTTTAGTAGGTTGATGTAATGATGGGTACGCGATCCACCAACATAGACAGCGGCTTTTTTACCATCTAGTTTTGACTTGTAGTAAGCCATGCCTTCTTCAATTTCGTCGAGTTCTTCAGCGATAACGGCTTCCGTTCGGGCTAACAATTCCGGGTCACCGAAGTAGGAGGCAATATCCATTAAAGATTTTTTGATACTTTCCAGACCAATAAAATTGACCTTGATCCAGTCCATCCCATATTTGGTTTTCATCATTTCGGCAATATAATTAATTGATCGGTGACATTGAACCAGATTAAGGTCGGCGGTGTGGGCATTTTTAAGATCAGCATAGCTGCCGTCGCCAGTCATCACCGAAACAACGTGATAACCGATCCGCTTTAAGATCCGCTCAACTTCCCAGCCGTCGCCACCGATGTTGTATTCACCTAAAAGGTTGATCGAATATTTTTGTGGTTCGGCATCACCGGTACCGATGATGTATTTCATCAGACCGTTGTTGGCAATATGGTGACCGCCGGATTGGCTGACGCCCTTATAACCTTCGCAGCTGAAGGCTAAAACCTTGATGCCGTAGAGTCTTTCTGATTCAGCAGCAATCGCGTGGATATCATCACCGATTAGTCCAACCGGACAGGTTGAGCTGATCATGATACATTCGGGGTTGAAGATTTCCATGGCTTCTTTAATAGCTTGGCGTAATTTCTTTTCACCGCCAAAAACGATGTCGGTTTCCTGCATATCGGTGCAAAAACTGTATTGGGTAAAGTCTTTGGTGTGCTCATCTCCCTTGGCTTTGTTTCGCCGCGTCCCCCAGGTGTAGTAGGCACAGCCGATCGGTCCGTGAACGATGTTGACAACATCTTTTAAGGGGCCGGTAACAACCCCTTTACAACCAGCGTAGCAGCAGCCGCGGTTGGTCATGATGCCGGGAATCGCCCGGGTGTCAGCGGCAATAACCTGTGGTTCGCCAGCTTCAATTTCGATAACATGTTCTTTTCTGTTTTTGTATATCTTAGAGCTATATTTATCAAGTACCTTATCTCTTGAATCCATTCAAATCACCTCTTTCTAAAATGCATCGGCATTTTTTTCGCCACTTCGCACACGAATGGACTCTTCAATCGGGATGACGAAAATTTTACCATCACCAGGGTTTCCAGTCTGATTGTTATCGATGATAATAGAAACAACCTTACTGACATCGGCATCGTCACAAATGACCGTGAAAAACCGTTTCGGAATTAAACGGGAGGACTCAGTTAATGCTTCACCCATTGGTGAAACAGGCATTTCCCCGGCGTCAACAATATCCTGAATAATCGATAAATCAATACTTTTCTTGCCGCGACCAAGCACCTTTAAACAGGTAAAAGCAGGATAGCCTTGATTGACCAGGGCTTCTTTGGTCTGGTTCACTTTATTCTGCCGAATAATTGCCATAACTTCTTTCATATCAATTCCTCCTTTTACAGGCCAGCTGTTCCAGTACTGATTGTATATGCTTCTTCTACCGGAGAAATGAAAATACGACCATCTCCAAAAGTACCTTCCTTGCCAGTTTTTGCGTTTTTCATAATTATTTTAACAACATCATCTTTGTCTTCATCTTTTACAATACAAAGCAGCATTACTTTGGGGATTTCGTCATAATAGACGTCGCCAACCTTGATGCCTTTTTGTTTCCCACGTCCATATACATCCAGCTTGGTTACCGCTGAGAATCCAGCCGATAACATTTCGGATAAAACTACTCCTGTTTTTTCAGGTCTGATAATTGCGCGTACCATTAACATCGTGTCAACCTACCTTTCGTGATTCAAATCAAAATTATTTTTAAACTAAATATCCATTAAGCCATGTTCCATCAACAGCTCTTCCAAACGATCCTGGTGCATTGGAGTCGGAACCACAAACATCTGATTGCCATCAACCGCGGCGGCCAGATTACGGTATTCCTGAGCCTGAACGGCGGTATCATCAAATTCGAGAACAGTTTTTTTGTTGATTTCGGCGCGCTGAACCATGTTGTCCCGCGGTACAAAGTAGATCATCTGGCTGCCCAGTTCTTTGGCAAAGGCTTCAACTAGTTCTTTTTCACCATCAACATTACGGCTGTTGCAGATGATGCCGCCTAAACGAACGCCGCCGCTTGATGCGTATTTCTGAACCCCTTTGGCAATGTTGTTGGCAGCATATAAGGCCATCATTTCGCCCGATGCGACAATGTAGATTTCCTGAGCCTTGCCTTCACGGATTGGCATTGCAAAACCGCCACAAACAACGTCACCGAGGACATCATAAAAAACATAGTCCAGATCTTCGGTGTAGGCACCGAGTTGCTCTAACATCCCGATGGAAGTAATAATTCCTCGACCGGCACATCCGACCCCCGGTTCTGGTCCACCGGATTCGACACATTGGATGCCCCGAAAGCCAGGCTTTAAGATCGCATCCAGTTCAATTTCTTCACCTTCTTCACGAAGGGTATCCAATACCGTTTTTTGTGCCATCCCACCAAGTAGCAACCGGGTTGAATCGGCCTTGGGATCACATCCGACGACCATGATGTTTTTGTCCATGAGTCCTAGTCCGGCGGTGAGGTTTTGTGTTGTGGTAGATTTACCAATACCACCTTTACCATAAATCGCGATTTGTCTCATTATCTTTCCTCCTGAGTGTGAAAATTTTAAGATCCAATGCAAGTTTTTTTGCAAAAAGAAAAGAAGCCTTTTCCCTTCACAACAGTGTAAAAGGTCAGACTTCCTTGTCTAAGAAACTTATTGTTTTTGCATAAACGAAAAGATCTTAATTGGCAGCCTCTTATAGCAGCCAATTAAGACCTCTTTGTCTAAATTGGGTGGATCGGTTAGAACAAAAAAGGTCTCAGCCCTTACCCAATTGTAAGGAGCCAAGACCACATTGTCTTTGTCAAATCCGTATTGCATTGTTTTCTATGGGCTTATTATCCACGGATTCGCGGGATAAGTCAAGCTGCTTTGCTTGTAAACCCTTTTCAAAGTGAAATGGGTTTAAGAATTGGAAGGTCTAGCGGCAGCTTTTTATCAGTCAGAAACTGCGATTGTACTGGTATTGGCGGACATGTTTTTCAGCTGATAGATGGGCTGAAATCATTTTCACAGTGACACAATGTTTTTGGCTTGGCTTGGGTTTTTCTCTCTTAAGAAAAACTTAAGTGATGCTTTAAAAACGATGGCTGATTGGCCGGGGATCAGCCGCAGCTGGAGCAGGAAGAACAGTCGCCACAAGACTTTTTCATCGGATCATGGACTAGAATCGTCCGGACAGTGGCCGTTTTTAAATCGACCGTCACGATATCATCCTGGATAATCTCGATCTTGCCATCGGTAAAGACAATCGTCATCGGTTCGGGAACCAATACGTCCGGGTCTAGCGTGCCTGGTTTCATCAGCGGCTGAATGAATTTCTTGCCTTCCGGTTCAGTGATCAGCAGACCGTTATTACCGGTGATCAGAGAACGGATCATCCCGGCAGCGGAATAGTTGACCGAGTTTTGGTCGCAATTGATGCCGTGAGCCAGGCTGTCATAGGCAATCACAATCCCAATGGGGGTGACAATCGGTTCCGGTAGCGCCGGTTCAAAGCTTTTCAGTTTACCATTTTCGTATAGAGAGAAGCCGTAGCGTACCTTGACCAGTCCGTCCGGGCTATTGATTTCGATGGTTTCCTGGGGCCACATGGTCAGACTTTTCAGGGCGCCACTTTCATAAAAACAAAGGCTTACCACCTTGGCTGAAAAGGCACCCACCGCCAGATCAAAGTCAATTGCTTTAGCCAGGGTATATTCATCAGCCTCGGTCCAGTAGCCGTTGATGCGGCCGTTTAGTGGAAACAAACGGTGGATCCGGCCGTTTTCATAAAAGCTGATCCGTTCGGCAGACAGGCTCCCCAGCGAGGTGATCACCGCGGTAGCGTTTTCCAGATCGATGCTTTTGATCTGGCCGCTTTTAAAAAACTCCAGCGCTAATCCTTCCCGATTTCGTAGGTTTGCGGAGCCGTAGTTGGGAACCAGAATGCCGACAGGGGTATTGATGGTGTTGGGTTCGTCAAAGGCACAGCCTTTTAACGAACCATCGGTATAGGTTTCTAGAGAGGTAATCCCGGTGAGGGAGCCATAGTTTTGCGTTTGGCAGATTGACATGACGCACTCCTTTTATTCACACACCACATGGGTGATGACCACATGCTTAGTGGAATCATTTTTATTTTCGATATGGTATTGTAATTGCATTTCTGGTAATTGCTGTTCAAACCATGGTGGGATATGGTCGCAGACCACTTCTAGGCTGTAAAAGGGAGTTTCTTTTAAAAACGGCAGCAGCGCCATTTTCGAACTCAGTTCCGGGTGTTTTTTTTGCACCTGGCTTAAATCAAAGCGGTAATAACCGGGGACATCGGTTTCTTCGGGAGTCTTGGCCAGCAGACGGGCATAGGCTCGAGCCTCTTCGTCTTGATTGATTAAATCGGCTCTAATGGCATTTAGCAAGTCCAGATCAAAAGCATCGGATTCGCAGATAATAAAACCCGAACGGTCAAAAATCTGATAGGGAATTCCGGAGATGGATTTAGTAATGATGATCCGGCATTCATTAAAGGCGCTAAGCATCTGACTAATATTTTCGCGAATGGCGTCCAGCCCCCCGGAAAGATCAGGACTCAAGGGAACCTTATCCGATTTGTGCCATCCGGCTTCTTCTTTGGTGTAGAAGACAAAATTGGTCATGTCATCAAACCGCGAAAGTTGGTCATTGTCATCACAAAAAACAGCCATTAAATTTAGTTTTTCTTTCATTTGTTCACCTCATCGAATTGAATCAGTACGGAATGTTGATAAAAAACAGAATTGCTTAAAATTAGTTGTAGTATAGCATAGAAATAAAAAAGTGGTGCGGAATTAACACTAAATCGGTAATAAAACGATTGCAGAAATTTTACAGTTTGGGGATACAGGCCCTTGCTCTTGTCAAAGGCGGTCAAATTTGATAAAAAAAAAAACCCTGAAAAATCAGGGGGATGCCTTATTTGAAAGCGATAAAGCTATTGCGGGTCATCATCACTAAATTGGTTTTCCAGTTTTTGCTGGCGTTTTTTTACCAGGGTGCCACTGACAAACAGGGCGACGAAGATCAGGGCAAAGAGCAGGCCAAAGATAAGGGCAGTCAGCGAGGCGAGCGCCAGCAGATTGTCTTTTAAATAAGGGTGGTTCAGGTACATTGTAATGGCGTAAATGATGGCAAAGGCACCAGCACCGACCAGGCTGTAAATCAGGTAGTTTTTAGTGGTCGGTTTGCTGTAAAAATCCCATTGTCCCTTTTTATAACAGCCCACCATAACCCCGCCGCAGCTGATCATAAAGATCGACCATTCAAAACCCCACTGACTAAAGGGAGCATTGAGAAACATCGACTGCACAATGATGCTGCCCAGCAGCAGCCAGAAAACAATCCAAAAACAGACATGCTCTATCTTATACAGCTCCAGTTCCTGGCGCTCATCAACTACTTTTTTAATTTTTTTCATTGTCGTTTTCCTCCCAAAATAAATCGTTTAACGTTTTTCCCAGCGCTTTACAGATGGCAACGCACAATTGTAAAGAAGGGTTGAATTTTCCGGCTTCAATCATGCCAACAGTCTGGCGGGTAACGCCGACCCGCTTGGCCAGTTCTTCCTGAGAAATATCGTGCTCGACCCGAGCCACCTTTAATTTTATATTTTTCATCAGCTTACCTCACATTGCATATAGTATAATATATAGTATTAAATGTCAAGTATATATTGCATAAAGACCAATATAATAATTATGCTGCGTTTGTCTGCTGATTAAGTAAAGGATTTTTCAAAGCCGAAATTAAGCCTGCCGAACAAAGATTAAGGGTTCTAAGCGTTTCTTTCTTTTGTCGGGGGGGATTATCGTTGTGTACGGCAATTGCTAAAAGTAAGGCTAAAACAAAAATGACAATTGCTGGCTGCCGTTTTCCAGTTTGTAGCGGGCGACGATGTCTTCCATTTTGTAGAGCAGGCCCTGGCGCTGGCATTCCCGGGTGAAGGTGGTCCAGAGGATCTTGGCCTGGGGGCTGGCGCAACTATAGGCGTTGCCGAAGCTACGCAGATATTCTTTTTTGATGCCGGGAAAATGGGCTTCCAGTTGGTCATAGAAATAAAGGCGTTGAGAGTCCCGGAGGGTAACCCCGAAGGCGGGATAAATAAACCGGGCGCCATGTTCGGCCGCAGCGGTTACAATGGCCGTGATGTTTGCCGGGGTGTCATTGATAAAGGGGAGAATCGGCATCAGCAGAACCCCGGCAAAGATGCTGCAGTCAGCCAGCTCTTTGATCGCGGCAAAGCGCGCTGAACTGGCGGCTACCCGGGGTTCGATGATTTTTGCCAGCGGATCTTCGGCACAGGTAATGGTGATTTTGACCAGTACCGGCGACCGCTTCTGAATCGCGGCAAGCAGCTCTTTATCCCGGGTCACTAGGGGGCTTTTGGTGGCGAGGGCAACCCCGTAACCATGCTTTTTAAACAGTTCCAGCGCCTGGCGGGTGAGCTGATATTTCTTCTCCAGGGGATTATAGGGATCACTCATGGCACCGGTTCCGACCACTCCCTTTAAGTTTTTGCGGCGCAGATTATCCTCAAGAATGATCAGGGCGTTTTCTTTGGCGCGAACCTGATCAAAGTCTTCAATCCCGTAGCAGTCGCTGCGGCTGTCGCAATAAATGCAGCCATGGGAACAGCCCCGGTAGATATTCATATTGTAGTCAGTACCGAACCAGACATTATTTTTTGTCCGGGTCAGCATATTTTTAGCAGGGATGGTTTTCATAAGGCCCCTTTCTTTAGCAAGCCCTCAGCGGACAATCAGACCCATTAACTTGGCCAGCTCGGCGGCCTGATAGGTGGAGACAAGGGCACCGCTTAAGGCGTCGATAGAGACAATCAGGCCGTCGAGCTGGCAGCTGGTCAAGTCCAGCCCTTTGAGAGGGGTTTTGAAAAAACTGGTTTGGCTGAAATTGACATCATCCAGTTTGATCTGGGTGAGTTTGCACTCGCTGATCGTGGCTTCGCTGAAATCGCTTTGGGAGATTGCCAGTGCTTTAAGTTTGGACTTGCTGAAACTGGCATATTGGAAACTGCAGTCAGTGGTCAGGACATTCTCCAGCTGGGCCTGATGAAAATCAGCCCCCACCAGCTTGCTGGCAAAAAACTCACAGCGATTGAAGTAGCCCTCGGAAAAGTTGCTATTGGATAGGCTGCAGGATTGAAAGCGCAGATCCCGGCAGTCGACTTTTTCAAAGTCACAGTCAGAAAAATCACAGTTCTCAAATAGTGATTCCCGGAATGAAAGATGAGAAAAATCCGCTTCATTGAATGTCAAATCTTTAAAATGCCGGCCTTCGATATCCAGTTCTTCTTCCCGGGCCCAGGCCAGCAGGGCGGCGAGATCAGCGACCGGCTCAAGGTGAGCAGACAAATCAGGAGTTGTTATTTTAATCGGCTTTAGTTTATTTTTATTCATCGATTGCGATCCTTTCCAAGCATTGTTTTGTTTTTTTTTTTTTTGTATCTTTCCATTAAGTTGACAGATTTACTCTAGTGCTAAGTTAAGCCCAGCGACGTCGGCCCGGAGAGGCAAAAGCGCCGGGTCATATATTTGACAAGAAGGGCTTGTTAATATTTAAAAATTTTTTTACATTATATCATATAAGTCAGTTGAGGTTAATCAAGAATCTTCCAGCCGCAACTGAGGGCAATTTATATTAGCTAAGTCATTTTAATTTTACCCTATGTTGAGTTACAAAATCAGTGTTTTAACCGCAAAAATAGATATCATGCAAAAAAATAAAAAAAACACGGCATATGGCTTTAATCATCTGTATTGCATCAAGGGATGCCAACATACAGAGGAAAATCTGCAAAATAACTTGCGCATTCCAGCGACAATTAATTCATTAATCAGCGCCAGAATGGCTGACAATCGGCAATTATGGGAAAAACAAAACAATAGTTACACTTGGCATAAAAATTGCTTGAAATTTAATTCATAGTTCTTTAAACCAAGGAGGTAATCATGAATAAGAATTGGATGACCAAAGTAGCTGTTGTTTTGACCTGTATGGGGACAGTTTTTCTGTCCGGATGTACTGCCTATTTAGACAGAAATCCTACCGATGAAAAACAGATCGCGCTCAACCAGGCGACGCCGGGATTAGAAGTTATTAATGACCAGGCGGCCTTTCCCGAAGGACCGGCCTGGGTCGATGATAAGCTCTATTATGTGGAGTATGCTGGCAATACTGTGATGACCTGGGACGGCGAAAATAATACGGTTTTCTGGCAACAGGATGGCACCGGTCCGTCAGCCGTGATGCCAGTGGCCAATGGTGAATTCTTAGTGACCGGCTATGATTCAAACACCATTATCCGAATATCGGCTGAGGGAAAAACAATTCAAACCTACGACAAAGACAAGAACGGAAATGCTTTTGTGGGTCCCAATGATTTTTCTAAGGATAGCAAAGGCGGGGTTTACTTTACCACCTCTGGTCCCTGGGAATCGGGTCCGATTGTTGGCAAAGTCTACTACATGGGCAGTGACGGGACGATTACCGAGGTCGCCAATGATCTGCACTATGCCAACGGAGTGGCAGTATCGCCAGACGGTAAAACCTTGTATGTTTCCGAATCGGAAGCTCACCGGGTGATTCAGTTTGATATTGGCGAGGGGAGCTTATTCAATCGACAGGTATTTGCGGTGATTAACACCCTCGATCCGGATTCCGGAGAACTGGCCTACCCGGATGGCTTAAAGGTTGATTCTAAGGGTAACCTGTATATCGGCCAATACAGTATGGGACGGATTTTAGTGGTTGGACCGGATAAAGCCTTACTAAGAACCATTGATGTGCCCTCACCAGCGGCACCAAACTTAAATTTCAGTCCAGACGAAGCCATCGCCTATGTCACGGCCATCGATGACCTTGATGGTGGGACCTATATGGGAACCGTTTATCAGGTACCCAACGAATAAATCACGCATCAATCTTTACGCTTACCATACGCAGCTGGATTTTTCCGGTTGCTCATTAAAAAAGAACCCGGTTTTCGTCAGAAGATCGGGTTCTTTTGACGGTGACACCAGGCAACCGGTGCGAGAGCGATAAATGGTCTGTAAAATTTGATTGATAGAGAAAGGCCGCGACGCAAAAAAACCTGCTGGAGCACCGGTAAAACAACCAAAACAAATTAAAACAATAAAATAGGATAAAATTTAGCGCTATTTTAGGGCTTGATTAGAAATATTCAGCCATGGGTAAAGGGGCGGTTATTTTTAGTTTAAGAAAGTGTTAAGTTACAAAGCAGCGCGCGTCAATAAAAAGCAGCAGTGATTAGTTGAAAACAAAATCGCGATTTAGTGGGATTACTGGAATCGATCAGCAATAAAAAAGAATATTTCTGATTCTGATTACTCAAAAATCATTCAAAATGGTATAAGTAGGTTTAGAACAATTCAAATTTAACGGATAAATTTAGTTAGGTACACTAATGACAAGATTTTGCCTGTCCGATAATTTAGATTTATGATAAAATATAAATACAAGTGAAAACGACAGTCAAACGATTTTATTGCACTTAAAGACAATGGCGTGACTGCCAGGAAAGAGGTAAATAAAGCCAAAGCAGCAGCATATATCAGAGCCTAACGTGAGGCATACCGTGTTAAGATTATGAAAATCACATTGAGATCACAACATCAATTTAATATATCAGCATGTATACTGAGTTAAACTGGGCCACCTGCGCCACTAAACTACCGGATGTTGCTTTAAATCACAGCCAGCCTGTGAATTTTAAAGTGCATCCGGTTTTTTTGTTGGGAAATGGGGCTGTTGCGTGCTGTCGGTTGGTGTTTGCGGGTCGGTAAAACAAAGAAACATTTAAAAAATTCAAACAAGGAGCTTATCATGAAATCAAATAAAACACTGGCTGAGGTCAAACCAATCAAAGTCGAACCAGCCACATTTTTGGCGGCTTTTCATCCGGGTCCCTATTATTTACGGACCTTTTCTGATGCGGGTAAAGGGGGCGGGCGGAATTATCAGGTCTGTGCTGCCGAGCTGGCGGGGGCCGATTTTCAGGCGGCCTTGCATTTGGTCAACCAGCGTGATCGCCAGGGGGTCTTCTTTGTCGTCAATCCCGGTGGTCACCGCGACGATGCCATTGGTGGGGTGGCGGCGCATTTTGTCGAAGCCGACGATCTGCCGCTGGCCGACCAGTACGCCAATTTCCAGACCTTCCCCCTGGAACCCTCGATTATTGTCCAAACCCGAAAATCTTTACACGGTTATTGGTTGTTGCAGCCACCGGCGACAGCAGCAACGGATCAAGCCCCAGCCCTCAGTCAATTCAGCCCGATCCAGAAAGCCCTGGCCGCTGTTTTTAAAGGCGACCCGGTGATTTGCAATCGCAGCCGGGTCATGCGGCTGCCAGGATTTTTCCATAACAAGAAAGAGCCGGTGCTGGTGACCTGTCTCAAATTCGATCCCCAGCTCCGCTACACCCAGACAGACATTTTACAGGCCATTGAGAGCGTTACCGCAGCGGTAGTGGAGTCTTCTTCCTTACCAGCTGACCCGGTCACACCGCCAAAATCCGACAATAGCCCAAGGGCTGCCAGCATTCCCGGTTTTTTTGCTTCCGCAGACGAAGTCGATCCCCGGCGGATGATCAAGTCCTGTGATTTTCTGATCCACGCCCAGGCCAGCGCAGAAACCTTGAGTGAACCGCTGTGGTATGCCATGATCACCCAACTGGCCGGTTTTGCCGGTGGCCAAGCTGTGATTCATGACTTGTCCCGTGATTATCCCGGCTATTCACCAGCTGCTACCGAGAAAAAAATCACCCAGTTTAACAGCACCGGGGCGAGTCCCATGACCTGTGAAACGCTCAGGGGCTGGGGCTATCAATGTCCCCGGCTGGGTAGCTGTCCGGCCAAGGCCCCCTGGGAGCGGGGCAAGGTGCCGCTGCCAATCTGGTATCTCAAAAAGCCCAACGGTTATCGGTTGATGCCGGGGATTCTGGCCAATGAACTGGCCAAACACAAGCATATTTTTTATGCCGGGGAAGCCTATTACCAATATTTGGGTGGGGTTTATAAGATGGTGGACGACCGTCACTGTCAGAAAATTGTCCGCAAATATCTACGCCCGGATCATGTGCAGATGGCTCAGATCAACGATGTCCTGAGCCAGTGGACGGTGGAAATCAGCCGCAGCGCCGAGGGACTGAATCGCGAGAAGCAGATCATCAATCTCAAAAACGGCCGTTACGATCGGGCCAGTCGGCAGCTTTTGCCCCATGACCCCGCCATCTTATCGACCATTCAGTTACAAGCCGGCTACGATGAAAAAGCCGTCGCCCCGATTTTTATGGCCTTTCTCTCGGACTGTCTGGATCAACAGACGCAGTTGCTGATCCAGGAGATTTTTGGTTATCTGCTGATCCCGGAAACCTGTGCCCAAAAGGCCTTTGTGTTTGTGGGCGAGGGCGGTGCCGGGAAATCGACCCTGCTGTCAGTGGCTCAGGATGTTTTGCTGGGGATCGACAACGTCTCCAATATTCCCTGGCAGAATCTGGGCGACCGCTTTAAGACGGCGGAGCTGTTCGGGCGGCTGGCCAATATCTTTGCCGATTTGCCGTCCAAATCGATTGAGGATAACGGCCTCTTTAAAAGCATCACCGGCGAGGATTTCATTACCGCCGAGCGTAAAAACAAAGATCCCTTTTCCTTTAAAGCCACTGCCCGACTGGTGTTTTCCTGCAACAGCCTGCCTAAAAATTTGGGCGATCGCTCCGAGGCCTTTTACCGGCGCTTGATCATCGTTCCCTTTTTGCCACCCAAACCCCCGGAGCAACGGGATCTCCATCTCAAGGATAAGCTGAAGGGGGAAGCGGCCGGCATCTTAAACTGGGCGCTGACGGGACTGGCCCGGTTACAAGCCAACCATTATTGTTTTAGTCCATCGGCCCAGGCGGAAGCGGCCCTAGATGCCTACCGGATTGCGGGCAGCTCGGTCTTGTCCTTTGTCGAGGAACTTTGCATCATTGACAGCCATCGCCTGATATCGGCCACCGAGCTTTATCAGGCCTATCATCATTATTGCCAGGATTCAGGACTGAGGCCGGTTAGCCAGAAACGCTTTTGGATGGAGTTAAAAGAAGCTTTTCCGGAGCTGGAAAAGGTTAAAGAATCAGTGACCCGGCGAGCCATGTACAGCGGGATTGAGCTGGAGGATTTTGAGGCAGCAGCTTAAAACAGGTTATTTACTGAAGAAACGGCGATTTATTCATGAATATGGATTAATTTACGAAAAAATAGGAAGGGGTTGTTTGTGATATTAGAGCCATTGGAAGGGGTGGAAGGGGTTTTTCCTATTATGGCGAAAATTATTTAAGAAATTCAATAATCATTAGCTGAAAAAATAAGGGCTTCAACCCCTTCCACCCCTTCCGAAATGATCCGCCCGGCTGAGAAGAGAAATTGCATTTCAGTCTGAAATAATGCGTAATACGACGGAATTCCCTGAACAACCGATACGGATGGTTACGGCGCATCCAGCGATTTGTAATCGCCCGCCCCCCGGCCAACCCATTCAACTAAACAGTTCTGCTAATGGGGCAGAGAAATAGCAAACCCCAAATAAAAGGAGGAAACCATGAAAACCTTAAAAAACGAACTGATCCGATTAGCCGGTCAGATATTTCGCAACACCCAGTATCTTAAGCAGTATGAGCACCAGCTGGCGCTCATTTACAGTTCCACCCCGGAAACCGTCAAACGTACCCGGGAGCGGATTGACGGCTTGAAAATGCAGATCGAAGCTGATAGCCGGATGGTTGAAAAACTCAATGCCCAAATGATCGCAACTATCGAAGCCCTGGACGACTGGCGGATTCAGGAAATTCTGACCCGCCGTTATGTCAATCATGAATCATTTGAAGCCATCGCCGAGGCCATGAATTATGATCTCCGCTGGATTTACCGGCTCCATCAGCAGGGGTTGGAGCTGACCAATCCCCTTGGTGATATTTTGTTAAACCTCGCCGCATAGCTATTTAAAGCCAGTATCCCGGGATGCTGATCAGTGAAATCTCTCTGGCCTTTGCCTTTTTGGCGTGCTGGCCAACTTCAAATCACCCCATGTCGAAGCCATGAGGGAAAATAAAGACCTCGTGAGATAGCTGCCGCCAATCGGGGTATACAGAGAGTAGATCCACAAACGGATGCAAGGGATACCAGCGCGTCAGCTTCGGCGGGCCGGCCTAAAGGAGGTACGCGATGTTTGATAAAATCGAAAATCAGGTAATTAAAAAGCTGATCTGCGCCGCGATCATCATGGTCGGCGGCTTCGTGCTGTTTAATCTGGCCTTTATGCTGGCGGCGTCGCTGGTGCTTGGCCTCAATCTGCTGTTGCGGCTGGGTAGTAACGCCCAACCGCCGACCATTTACGGCCTGCTGATTTTTATTGTACTGTTGCTGCTGGCGTCCTATTTTGTGTTCCGCGCCCAATGGGATGACCTGATCAAAGCGACCTTTCTGACCATGCCGCTGATGTCAGTGCTGATCGTGCTTGGCGTGGCCCTGTATCAGCAACCGCAAGCGGTCCCGATCGGGATCGGGGCGGTGATTGTGGGCGCCTTGTGCGGGACGTTTTATCTTAGGAAAATGCCCTGGCTGTATTATTTCGCCACAGCCTATGTGGCGGCCCTGGCGCTGTGGATCGTGCTGGCCGGCATCGATATTTGAAACGCTGGCTGGGGGTGCTCTTGCCCAAGTTGGTTGGAGCAGGTCATCAATGAGCTGGGGGAGGAGGATAATCATCAGGAACAGCAATTTCACCCAGATCATCGTTTAGACAAACTCACTGGTAGTAATCGAGTGGGTTGGTTTGTTTGTCCAGAAAGTGGTTAAAACTTTCCTCTTGCGCTATTAAATGATACAATAGTTCCATTCATTACGTCGCAATAATTATGACTCAATCAAGAGACCAGATAAAACTTAGTGCATGAGGTAGTGCTTGAAAATGGAAAAAAATTTCCAGAATAAAAAGCTTAACAGTAAAGACTATAAAACTATTGAGCGTACAGCAGATGTTCTTAAAATGGGAATAGCAGCTGCAGGTGTACTTGGTTCTGCCGCAGTTTTTTTAAAGAAAAGCGGTGTCGATGGCCTAATAAAACCCTTCAATTGCTGTTAAAATTATTTCAAAAGGATAGTGCTTCTTGGTCTGAACAACACATGTGCACAATAGGATGATGTTTTCCAGAGGTGCTGACTATTAATGCCAGGTGTGTGCATCATTAACTATTAGGAGGCTAATGAGATATGAGTGTCAAGAAAAATAAGAGCATAGGTGAACAGTTGACGCATTTTTACTTCAAGAAAATAAAGAAGTGGATGTTTTGTCCAGCTTGTGATGGACGGATGGTCATTACTAAAAACTCAACGCAATGGAAATGCAATAAATGTGGCTATGCGTTAGCTGCAAGTGAGTTTGAGGATGATTATGTTTTTTGGTTTTGTGACGAATGCAACACATATTTAAATAATCAAGAAGGCTACGATAGACACTTACAGCACTGGGTCTGCGAGAAGTGTGGTTTTGATAATAATCTTACGGATGACAATATAGTCGGGTTTTGCATAGATTGCGGGATATTGCTGCCTGATGTGAATAAAAGTTTATGCGAGGAGTGTAAGATAAAACGACTTGAACGAGCACAAGTAGCGCTTGAAATAACTGCGGATGCACTTAAAAATTTGGCGGATGCAATAGCTCCAAAAGAAACTACCGTCATAATAGAAAAAAGCGGTACATATTTTAACAATTTGGATGAATACGAAATCAAGGAGGAAGATGATACAGATTCATTCGAGCCGCCTCAAGATGGTAATGTTTATCCGACTTGCGGCTGTGGGGATAAGATGTCAGAATTTGACGGAGTGTTTTGGTACACTTGCCCTTCATGCGGTAATATGGTAAGAATGAACGATGATGGTAGCTTGACATGGCAAAGTGAGATATTTGGGCATTCATCTAATGCTAATGCAGGCGAATGCATTAATTGTGGATACTCGCTGCAGGGTGGTAGTTATACATTACCTTGGGAAGATGGTAATAATGAGTATGGATACGTGATTTGTCCACATTGTCGTTGTAAAAATGAAGAATATTAATTATAAAAAGGTTTTTGTTTGGTTGATTCCAGCTAAATAATCTTAGGGTGAGTTTCTTAATGCTAAAAAAAATTAATATCAAAAAATGCGATGGAAGCGAAGTTTTCCTCAATCAGCACAATCCTGAAGCCAAAAACACCCTGCTTGATTTCTGGATGTGGGCCCATTCAGATTTGATTGGAAATGCCCAACGGGGAATTCTGGCGGAATACATCGTTGGCATGGCCCTGGAGGCCAACTGCAAAACAAGAACCGAATGGGATAGCTATGATATCCTAACTGCTGAGGGCATTAAATTAGAGGTGAAATCTTCGGCTTACATACAGACTTGCGGCCAAAAAGAATATTCAAAAATTTCGTTTGGAATACAGCCGACATTTGCCTGGGATAATGTAAGCAACACCTATGAAACGATAAAAAGACGACAGGCTGATTTTTACGTTTTCTGTATTCACAAACATAAAGATCAGGAAACCATAAATCCCCTCGATTTGCTACAATGGGACTTTTATGTGTTAGCGACAAAAGTCTTAAACGAAAAAATGCCCAACCAGAAGACCATTACCTTAAGTCGATTAAAAGCGCTGGGGGCTGATTATTGTGAATATGGGGATTTGAAAGCGTATATAAATTTTAATGCAAGAGCGCTTGAATAATTTTATTGACGGCCACCGATCCTTAACATTTGTATTCTGCATATAACTCAGGAAGAACTGGCCTTGCGGGTGGGAACCCAAAAATCAAGCATTTCCCGATTTGAAAGTGGGATCGATAATCCAACCCTCGATTTTCTGGTAAAGGTGGCCAAAAGTATGGGGAAAGAATTGCACATTAAAATTAAGCAAAGCGATCCAGAATAAACGGCTCGTACGGCGCACAAAAACCCTGTTCGTGGCATAATCGCGAACAGGGTTTTGTGTGCTCAGGTAGTGTGGACGTAATCCATCGCCACGCCGCCGGTATAAAGTTTTTCCGGGGCGATGTCGACCTCGCCATCACACCATACCGGTACGCCATAATCGATGTAGACACCATCAAAAACCGTTTTATCCTGGAGGGGAAGAAACGCCGGTTCATGCAATAATGGCTTAAAATCAAAGATTTTGATTTCATCGGTACTAAAGCGCACCCATAAGCGGTAGTCATCAAGGGGTCTGATCGCTCTAATTTTTAAGATCGGTTCCGGTTCCCCAGCATAGGCAATGTCGTTAATGATGTACATGGTACACCTCCTATTTTAATGGTTCAATCTTTTCAAACGGAATATTTCGGATGGCCTTATTCCAGGTATCATATAATTCGTCCTCATGGATTACTGCCCAGGCCTGTACTAATTTTAATTGTTTTACCGGGAGATTCCCGGCTAACAAATCACCGTCGATTCCAACTGAGGCTTCAAATTCGTTATAATAAACATGAAAATGTGGTTTGTGATGCTGGGAATTATCACTGTATAGCATCCGGATAACAATATTATAAAATCGGCATAACTCTGGCATTTAGCACCTCCTGTATGTTATCTTGATTATAACGCATATTTTACAGTTACTCAATCAAAATTGAAGCTGCTCATCAAAGTTCAGAAAGCCCGAAAAAATCTTGCTCCCGAAAAATAAGGCACAGACGGGGGAGAACAAAGGCGAAAGGCCCTCGCGACAGGCACAAAAACCCCCATCCTTTTGCAATTCGCCCGTTAAAGCGTTATAATAAAACCAGTTTAGATGTGAGAGGATAACAACATGACAGAGATACAAAAAAGAGAGGCGGCCCGGGCCTTTGTGGCCGACTGGCAGGATCAAGGCTATGAAAAAGGACACAGTCAGCCCTTCTGGCTGGCGCTATTGCGGGACGTCTATGGGGTGGCTAAACCCGAGCAGCAGATCCGCTTTGAGGATCAGGTGATGCTGGATCATACCAGCTTTATCGACGGTTATATCTCCGAAACCCATGTCTTAATTGAACAGAAAGGGAAAGACCGCGATCTCCGCAAGGCCATCCGCCAGTCCGACGGCAGCTATCTGACACCCTTCCAGCAGGCCAAGCGCTACTCCGCCAATCTGCCTTATTCGCTGCGGCCGCGCTGGATTGTCACCTGCAATTTTAAGGAGTTTCTCGTCTACGACATGGAAAACCCCAATGGCGAGCCCGAGGAAATCCTCCTGGCCAACCTGCCTGAGCAGACCTACCGGCTGGAATTTCTGGTCGATGCCCAGAATCAGGACGTCATCCGGGAAATGGAAATCTCCATCAAGGCCGGCGAAATCGTCGGCAAGCTCTATGATGCCCTGCTTGCCCAGTATCGTGACCCGACCAATCCCGACTCCTTAAAAAGCCTGAACATGCTCTGCGTCCGGCTGGTCTTTTGTCTCTATGCCGAAGACGCCGGGATTTTTGGCAAACACGGCATTTTTAAGGATTATCTCAAGCGCCACCCCAACCCCGCCGATGTCCGAAAATCTCTGATTGAGCTCTTTGCGGTGCTCAATCAAACCACCGCCGAGCGGGATCAGTATATGGAACCGGCGCTGGCAGCCTTTCCCTATGTTAATGGCGGTCTTTTTGAAGCCGCCCAGATCGAAATTCCCGGCTTTTCCCCGGAAATTGTCAATCTCCTGATTCACGATGCCTCTGAGGATTTTGACTGGCAGGCAATCAGCCCGACCATTTTCGGGGCCGTCTTTGAAAGCACCCTAAACCCCGCAACCCGCCGTAGTGGCGGGATGCACTACACCTCGATTGAAAACATCCACAAGGTCATCGACCCCTTGTTTCTTGATAATTTGCAGGAAGAATTTGACCGGCTCAAAAGTGACCCCGTCGAGAAGACCCGAAACCGCAATCTCTCGGCCTTTCAGGACAAACTGGCGGGGCTCTCCTTTCTCGATCCCGCTTGTGGCTCGGGGAATTTTTTAACCGAATCCTACCTGGCCCTGAGGCGCCTGGAAAACGAGCTGTTAAAGGTACTGCTGGGCGAGCAGATCCGCTTTGGCAGCGATCTGGATACGCCGATTAAGGTCTCGATCCACCAGTTTTACGGCATCGAGATCAATGATTTTGCCGTCGCTGTCGGCAAGACCGCCCTGTGGATTGCCGAAGCCCAGATGATGCGAAGAACCGAGGACATCATTCACAGCCACCTCGATTTTCTGCCCCTGAAGTCCTACGCCAATATTATCGAGGGCAACGCCCTGCGGCTGGATTGGGAAGGGGTGGTGCCCAAAGCGGAACTGGATTTTGTGATGGGTAACCCGCCCTTTGTCGGCTATTCGCTGCAATCCAAAGAACAGAAAAATGATCTGCTGGCGGTGTATGTCGATGAAACCGGCAAGCCTTATAAAAGCGCCGGCAAAATTGATTTTGTCGCTGGCTGGTATTTCAAGGCCGCCCAGCTGATGGCCGGCACCGGCATCCGCACGGCCTTTGTGTCCACCAATTCGATTACCCAGGGGGAACAGGTGGCCGGGGTTTTTAAACCGCTGTATGAGCGCTTTGGGATTGACCTCGATTTTGCCTACCGCACCTTTAAGTGGGCCAGCGAAGCCAGTGATCAGGCCGCCGTCCACTGCGTTATCATCGGTTTCAGCCAGGGCCAGAACCTCGGCGAAAAACGGATTTATAGCGGCGAAGCGATCAGCACTAAGGTGGCGCTGATTAATCCCTATCTGGTGGAAGCGCCGGTGGTGATAATTGAAAGCCGAAGAACACCGATTTGTAATGTGCCTAAAATGAGTAGTGGTGGTAAACCAGTGGAGGGGGGGAACCTGATTTTCACTCGAGCCGAGAAGGATGAATTGATTAAAAAAGAACCGCTTTCTGAAAAATATTTCCGTGAATTTGTTAGCTCTGATGACTATATCAGTGGACAAAGCAGATGGTGCCTCTGGTTAATTGATGCACCACCAAATGAATTAAAAAAGATGCCAAGTGTTTTAAAACGAATAAATGCGGTTAGAGAATTCCGCTTAAATAGTCAAAAGAAAGCAACTCGTGATTATGCAACTTATCCCGCTCAATTTATGGAAATAAAACAACCGGCTGAAGATTATTTGATAATACCGGCGACATCTTCTGAAAATAGACGATATATACCAATGGGTTTTTTGAAAAAAGAAGTTATTGCAAGCAATGCGGCATCTTTTATTCCCGACGCCACACTTTACCATTTCGGCATCCTGACCTCCAATGTCCATATGGCCTGGATGCGCACCATCGCCGGACGCTTAAAAAGTGATTACCGCTACTCCATCAACATTGTCTATAACAACTTCCCCTGGCCCAGCCCCACCGCCGCTCAGCAGGCCTTGATCGAAAAAACCGCTCAGGCGATCCTGTCCGCTCGGGCCCTTTACCCCGATTGCAGCCTGGCCGACCTCTACGACGAGATCACCATGCCCAAGGAGCTGCGCCGGGCTCACCAGGCCAACGACAAGGCCGTCCTGGCCGCCTACGGCTTCGCCAGCAATATTCTCGAATCCCAGTGCGTCGCCGAACTGATGCGGCGCTATCAGGATCTTTGCGGGGAGTAGGCGGGGCTGAACCGCAAGCCCCATATTAAACGGTTAAAAAAAAGACCACCCATTTGACAGGTGGTCAGACGCGCTTTTATTCATTGGCATTTTTATCTTCAAGATTTTTGTTAATTGCTGCGACGATTTTTTGTACAGTTGTAATAGCTTGAACCACATAAGCTTTATCGATTTCTCGTCGACACGCATCGTGGTGACTGCGATCCGATTGATGGGCAATTGCATTGCGGCGGTTATAGAGCTCATCCAATGCTTTTTTTAATTGATCAACTGTTTTTTCCGCGCTGCCGTGATGAAAGAAAGCGTCATCAGCGACGGATTTGGGGTCGATTCCGATCAGATTCAATTGGTCTTTAATCGCAGTAAAGCTCATAAATGATACGGTTGCATAGGTTTGATTGATACTTTCTAAAAACCATGACGGATCTTCGGGATTTCGAATCGCCTCGATGACTACAGCGAGGTTAATGCGAAAGTTCTCAAATTTTTGTGTTGACATCCATTCACCATTAAGAATTTTAGGCATCCCGTATTTTGTGATTTCATGGATGTAAAAATCTAGAGCACTTTCAAGAAATAATATTTGTGATCGCCAGATATCTTTTGCGGCTTCACTATGATTTTCGGCCCACAATTGATCAGCTACGGTGAAATGATGGGTGATATTTTCAATGTTTTCTTCAAAATGCAACATGATTTCATCTAATTCAAATGAGACAATGTGAATCGTTCGTCTTTCCCGGGATTCTTCAGGGCGTGGCGTTAAGTTGAGATTACGCGATTCAGGCATAACGCTACCTCAAATTGATAAGTTGTGAAAACTCATCTCTCAAGCATGGAATGGCACCATATTTTCCACTGATGTAACCTTTTTGAATGTTTTCGTCTTTTCGAACATTTTTTAACTCGGCCAGAGAATATAAATCGGTTGAGCGGTCTTTTGCAGTTAGCTCTGTAAACCAAATTTGATCTCTTCGGAAACGTTTCAGATCCAAAAGGTTAATGTCATGGGTTGAAAAAATCAGTTGTGAATGTGAATTGGATTGTTTTTTCTGAAAATAAGTAAGTAAATCCGTAATAATACAGGGATGAAAACTCGTTTCAAATTCGTCCCAAATCAGGGTCTTGTCATTTTTGATAATATCGATTAATGGGCAGAGAATCTCAAAAAGCTTTCTGATACCACTGGATTCTTCCTGTAAATCAAGGGTAAAGCGATCATAAAGCAGCTTAACGTCAATGATGTTTGCATCCTGAGAGGTGATCAGGTCTTTTAAAAGATCGGGAATCTCAGTAGGTAAGTCTTCGGCATTAAATCTTTTCTGTTCGATTTTCGTCCGGACATCAACTAAACCAGTACCGATCGATTGCATAAAGTCAATAAAATCATGTTTGATTGATGGATCTTTACTCAAAGTATCCACAGAATAATCCAACCAGTTATTGTGTTCGACAGGGTAAACAACGAGGTCTTCCTTAAAAAACATAAAAGCCGTCTCATATTCTTTTATTTTACTATAGTTAGCAGCACAGGATAAAAACAACTTATTTGGCTTTAAAATTCCTTTTGCAATTTCGCTGTCTTTGATATAAAGGTCGCCGATACTTATCTCGTCACCTTTACGGTCGAAAATCAGAGCCTGCCTTCCTTTGGGAAAATGGTACAGGTATTCCTCAATAACGTGGGTTTTAGTCACGGAAAGGCCATAAGCAAAACGCACATTGTTTTTAATAAACTGGACGTTAAGAATAGTTGGTTCGTCAAGTGATAATTTATGGGGCGTTGCTGGAATTCTATCACCAAGCTGATAATTCAGACTACTGACAACGAGAAATTGAAGATAGCCAATGGCTCTAATGATACTGGTTTTCCCGGAACCATTACCACCATAAATCGAAGCGATTCTGGAAATTCGATATTTATCCGTGTGGATCAGCTCATTTTCATAAGTAGAATCATTGGTTGCGATCATGGATAGGGTAATTGGATTTTTAATCGATCTGAAGTTGCTGCATGAAAATTCCAATAACATAAGGATACCTCGTTTGAAAATATATTTGGGGCGTTTGTAAAACGCCAAACTTCGCATGACTGAGAATCCTTTTAATAAAATAAATTCTTATCCAGCATACGATAAATAGAAGTATCATAATTATACAACAAAATAAAGAATTAATCCTTTAAATTTGAGAAATATATACGAATATGCTAAATATAATTATATTTAGCATATTTAATTATTGTAATTTGTGAAAAATAAAAAGATGTTGACACAGGGCCCTTGTCATGACAACCGCCGGTATGGCAACAAAAATAGCGGCTGGAGTATCAAGGGGACGAGTATCAAGGGTATCAAGGGGACTGGGTATCAAGGGTGGGTATCAAGGGGACGGTTCTTTTGTGCAAATACCACATATTGGAATGTCTGGTACTGCCACCGTTTAAGATAAAAAAGTTGATGGAACAGTAAGTAATAAACCTTTACCGATGTTTAGTCCTCGGTGTCAGCTATAATATGGAATAAAAAAGCCGTGTTTAATTTAAAATTAAACCGGCTTTTTTTATGCGAAAAATTTTATCCCTTCCCGTCGCCTGGCCATTAAAAGCCAGTCACCGGGGGTGATAAAATGGTCTCAAATAAAGGAAAGGAGGATTACCAATGGCACTGACGAGCGATTTTTTAACCAAAAAAGTTCAGATCCGATCCAACCATGGCATTGTCGATGGCAAGGAAAAAATCACGGCCCGAACCTATGGGGACATCGTTGACACCGCCACTGATCAGGCAATTTATGACACCGCTCTGATCATTGACGGGCTGCAGGAACCGGTACTGGAAGAAGTCATCAAACACGAACTGGCACTGCTGAGCATGATCTAGGGGGAGGCTCCCAGGATGTTTATGTCGGTTAAATTCAAATTTTTCGGGGCGATTATCAACCGCCCGTTGTTGTCCCCAGGGGGAACAACAACGGGGTTGGCAGCATCATTGCTACCAACCCGCAAAACTTAGAAAGGAGGGACACAAATGGCAGCAAACACCGTACTGCAACTGACCTTTAAACGGGCCGACTTGAAAACCACCACGATGTCGATCACCGATCCCAAAGTCGGGCTCACCGTTGAGGAAGTCAATACCGCCATGGCCGGGATGATTGAAAAAGCGATCTTCGCTCCCGATGGCCAGGCCTTGACCGCCAAGGTTAGAGCCGAACTGGTCATCACCGACAAATCCGCCTTTTCAATGAGCTAAGGCGGGGATTACGGCGCCGGGCCCGAAGGGGGTTCGTGACGCCGGGCCAGACACCAGGCAAATCCATAGTCGGCTGCAGGCTCGGACAGGCTAACGCCATGTCCGCCCTGATGCCGAACAATCGGATTGCCGGGTGTTTGTCCCTGAATCAGGCTGGTGTGCCGGGCCCGAAATTGGGTTATAGTACAGGGCCAAACGCATTGTCAGGGCGAGGGCCTGCCCTTTGGGTATCCGTATCGTACGCCCCTTCAGGGGCAAGCCAATGTCAATTAAGAAAGGAAAGTAAAATGAACAACTTTATCAAAAAATACCAGATTGCCTTAAACGACCGGGGCTATGGTCCCTTAAAAATTGATGGCAAAGACGGTCCCAAAACCCAAAAAGCCGTCGCTGCCTTTCAGAAAGATGCCGGTCTGGAAGCCGATGGAGTGGTGGGGCCCCTCACCGAAAACCGGCTGTTTCGGGAACAGCTTTCCGTCATCTCACTCGATGGCGATGGCTCTACCCCCCACTTTACCAGGGCCGAATTCGCCTGCGACTGCCAAGGCACTTATTGTGACGGCTATCCGGGTGTGATGGATCTGTGGCTGATGCTCAAGCTGGAGGCCCTGCGTAATGCCCTGGATGCCCCGGTGATCATTACCTCCGGGCTCCGTTGTGAAATCCGCAACGCCGAGGTCGGTGGCATTCCCAGATCAAAACACCGGATCGGCCAGGCCGCTGATCTGTACGCCCCGGGGATTGATATTGAAAGAGTGGCCAGTATCGCCGAAAGTCTGGGCCTTACCACCATCCTCTATCTGGAGCAAGGCTTTGTTCACTGCGAGGTGTAGCCGGCGGGGTGGGGCCCTGTACAAAGGTCGTGTCGCCGGCGCAGACACCGGGCGAATCCATTGTCGGCTGCGGACTCGGACAGGGCTCAGGCCCGGTCCGCTCCGATGCCGAGCAATCGGATTACCGGGTGTCTGTGCCTTTATCGAGGTTAGTGGCGTCGGGCCCGGAGTTTTAAAAGCAAGGAGGTGAACCCATGAAATGTAGTGAAATCTCTCTTGTCTTTGCCCTGGCAGGTGGGGTGGTCGGCCAAATGCTGGGCGGCTTTGATGGCTTTTTACAATGTCTGATCGCCTTTGTCGTGATGGACTATTTCACCGGGGTGCTCTGTGCCCTTCAGAACAAGAAACTTTCCAGCACCCGGGGTTTCCGGGGCATCCTCAAAAAAATCCTGATCTTTATGGTCGTGGGGATGGGCCATCTGCTGGATTTAACCCTCCTCGGCGGCGCTGGTGCACCGCTGCGGGTGGCAATGATCGGCTTCTATCTTTCCAACGAAGGCCTGAGCATTCTGGAAAACCTCGGACGGCTGGGGGTGCCCTTGCCCAAGCGGCTGGCGGCGGTGATTCGGGAATTGGGGGAGGAGGAAGAGCAGCCTAAAGAATAAGATTCCCGCTTGATCAACGATTTGATAAACTCACAAGAGCCAATCCTGTGAGTTTATTTTTTTGCCCAAACGTCGATATAATCTTTCCCTCAGCCAGGGGGACGTTTTTGTTTGTCATATCGCAGGCAGAAACAGGGTGATATGACAGTCAAAACGTCCCCGTGTCATATTTTTGGGGCTGGCCGGGTCCGGTTTCTGGAGGCCGGGGATGATGATTATTTTGGCACCTATATCCGGGACGAATTCATTAACCCGGATGACGAATTTAAAATCGATGAGGATGATCATTATTTGGTGGTGAAATTGCGCCGGTATGGTGAAACTTTTGGCGCTCTGGAAATCGGAGCATTTCAACAGCCCGAAAAAATCAATGACTATGCCAATTTTGCCCTGAGTATTGCCCGGGTCAGTGCCCTGGCGATTTCCAATTCGGTGCAGTATGAACTGTTGGAACGATCCCGGGATGAGGTTGCCTACATCAGTTATCACGATTCACTGACCGGTTTGTATAATCGCAATTATTTTAATCAGGAGACCAGCCAGCATCCAATACCGGCCCAGGCTTGCGCCTTTGTTTGCGATATTGACGGTCTCAAACGGGTCAACGACGACTATGGCCATGCCTGGGGTGATGAGCTGATCACCGCGGCTGGCCGGGTGCTCAAAAAAGCCTTCCGGGAAACCGATCTGGTGGCCCGGGTGGGAGGTGATGAGTTTTATATCATCGGCTATGACTGTGACCTGACTGTCGCCGCAAACCTGCAACAGCGCATTTTCAGCAGCATTTCAAGTCATAATGAAAGCGTCGGTGATGCTGTTCTCAGGTTGAGTCTGTCGGTGGGTTATTGCCATGTTGACGAAGCGAACCCGCAAAAAGATCAGCCCTGGACCTGGGAGGCGCTCTTTCATCAGGCTGATCAACGGATGTATGCGCAAAAAACCGAAAAGAAGTCTAAATAACGATGACCGAGTTTGGATGCAGTAAATTTAGCAAAAGAATTCTGATAGACAGCGTTTAACAGCGTTTAACAGCGTTGGGATGCCATTATAATAATACTAGGAGGATAGCATTAAAAATGTGTTTGGTATTGTAGTGCAAACACCAATTTTCAAGAACGATACAAGGAGATAAAGATATGTGGTTTAGAAACATGAAAATATCCATAAAATTAAGCCTTGGCTTTGCCATTATACTTGTTTTTGTTTTAATAATTGGTGTTGTAGCTTACGTTCAAACAGAGCTGCTCAATCAACAAACAGTGACAATGTACAATCATCCGCTGCAAGTGAGAAGAGCGATAGATTCCCGTAAACTTGATGTTTCAGACATGCGAATAGGCATGAGAGATTTATTACTATCAGAAAATGATCAAGAAGAAATGAACGCTATTCAAGCAATAGAATTAGCATCATTGGATGCCGAGAAACAGTTTGAAATTATCAAAAAACAATATTTAGGGTCACAAGCTGATTTTGACGAGCTCTATCAGAACTACACAAAATGGAAAATTGCCCACGATAAAAATGTCAATTTGGTGCTTTCGGGAGAAAGAGAAGAAGCAAAGAACAATATCCTTGATAACGAAGTCATCGGTTCGGATCGAAATAAGTTATTGGCGAGTATCGACAATATCGATAAGTTTGCCCAAAACAAATCGGACAGCTTATATCAAGCTGCGGTGGTGTTAAAAAAAACGCTTAACACGCAGATCGTAATAATAACGGCTGCGATACTATTGCTTTCAATCCTTATAGTATTTGCTTTGATACGTAGTGTGAGCAAACCATTAGATGAAATGAACACGGCGATTATGCATTTCCATAACGGCGATATGACCGCCCGAAGCCCATACGAATCTAAAAACGAGTTTGGTGTTTTGTCATCTTCACTTAACAAACTGGCGGAGCAGGTTCAAGTGAATACCGATTTAAATGACAAAATGACGCGCCTTTCAAAAGTGATGCTGAGCGAAGATAATGACAGAATTTTCTTTCAGTCGATTTTGGCGGAGCTTGCTGAACACACCGGAGCGCAAATAGCAGCGGTATATTTGCTGAACGAGAACAAAAAAACATTTGAACATTTTGAATCGATCGGAACGAACGAGAAGGCCAGGCAGTCTTTTGCGGCAGATCTTTTTGAAGGAGAATTTGGCGCAGCTATTTTATCCCAAAAGCTACAGCACATTAAAAACATTCCTGCGGGTACCAGCTTTGAGTTTCAAACAGTAAGCGGCAAGTATGTCCCCAGAGAGATCATCACAATACCAGTTGCCACGAACAAACATGTTATCGCGATCATATCACTGGCGACGGTGAACCGGTTCACACCGCAGGCGATTGAACTGATTAATAAAATGAACACGATGATGAGTACGCGTATCGAAGGAATATTAGCTTATCGAAAAATCAGAGAATACGGGGATGCGATAGCGAAACAAAACCAGGAATTAGTGACCCAAAAAAATGAACTATCGGCACAAGCAGCGGAGTTAGCCCAGCAAAATACCGAACTCGAAATGCAAAAGAATCAGCTGAACGAAGCCAGCAAATTAAAAACTAATTTCTTATCGAACATGAGCCATGAATTACGCACGCCGCTCAATTCGGTGATTGCGCTGTCCGGCCTTCTGAATCGTAAACTTGCCAATAAGATTCCGGATACGGAGTACAGCTATTTAGAAATCATTGAGCGCAACGGTAAAAACCTGCTGATGCTGATTAATGATGTCCTCGACATTTCCCGGATCGAATCAGGGCGGGAAGAAATTGAAATTACGAAATTTAATGCCAACAATATTATTTCCGAAGTTGTATCGATGATACAATTACAAGCCAAACAAAAGAGTATAAAGCTTATCCATAACTTAAGTGATAACAAGATAGAGATTATTAGTGATGCATATAAATGTCATCATATTATCCAAAATCTCATCGGAAATGCGGTTAAGTTCACTGAAAAAGGTAGCGTTACAGTTTCAGCGCAGCAAAAGGAAAACAACATCGAAATAAGAGTTGCTGATACCGGCATTGGTATTGCAGCAGAACAACTGCCGCACGTTTTTGACGAGTTCAGGCAAGCAGATGGAAGCACTTCCAGAAGATTCGGCGGAACTGGTCTCGGATTAGCCATTGCAAAAAAATATGCCAACCTGCTTGGCGGCACCATTGAAGTTAAGAGTGCGCTGGACGAAGGTTCGGAATTTACACTTAGTTTACCGATGCGCTATGCTGTCGAAAATAAAATAGTCAGCGAAGAAAACATCAGCAAAATCGACTATGAAATTATACAGCCGTTTTCGGAATTTTCAGACGTATTAATTGATAAAAACATATTGCAGGTCGAAGATAACGAATCGGCGGTCATCCAGATTGGGAACCTTGTGGAAGAGATGGGGCATCGCATCGTGGTTGCCCAAGATGCCGGTGAAGCCTTTGCGATTATTGACAAGCAGATCCCTGATGCCATGATTCTCGATCTGATGATGCCCGGAATCGATGGGTTCAGAGTGCTGGAGTTGCTGCGTAATGCCCAAGTCACCGCCCACATACCGGTTCTGATCCTGACGGCAAAGCATGTTACCAAAGATGAATTGAAATTTTTAAAAAGAAATAATGTCCATGAGCTTATCCAAAAAGGTGACGTTGATCGCAAGCGACTTCAAAACGCAATTTCTGGCATGTTGTCCCCCGAAACCCCTAAAAAAGAGAAGCCACAAAACCACCCACAATCAATTGAAGGCAAACCGGTGATCATGGTTATTGAGGATAACGTTGACAACATGATTACCATCAAGGCGCTGCTTTCTGACCATTATACCGTGATTGAAGCAATTGATGGCTACGAAGGCATCGAAAAGGCAAAGGCGCATATCCCCAATCTGATTCTGATGGATATTGCTTTGCCGGGTATCAGCGGCATTGAGGCCTATCATGAGATCAGGAAGATGCCAAAGCTCGAGTATGTGCCAATTATCGCCCTGACCGCCAGCGCCATGGATCATGATCGTGAAGCCGTATTAGCCCATGGATTTGACGCGTTTATCGCAAAACCAATCATAATTAAAGAATTTCTGGATGTAATAAATGAGGTGCTGTATGGAAAATAAAAACATCAAAATTCTGATCATCGATGATATTTTGGATAATATAATTACCTTACAAGCACTGATTGAGGAAGCTTTTCCAGAGACTTCCATATTTCCTGCGCTTAATGGGTTACAAGGTCTTGAAATGGCCCAAAAAGAAGGTCCGGATGTCATTTTTCTGGATATCGTTATGCCCGGCATGGACGGCTTTGAGGTTTGCCAGAAGCTTAAAAAAGACCACGATTTAGGAGAAATACCGGTTGTATTTGTAACCGCTTTAAAAGGTGATAAAGAGAGTCGCATTCGCGCCCTGGAATCCGGTGCGGAGGCTTTTCTGGCCAAGCCGATTGATCGCTATGAACTGACGGCGCAGATCCAGGCAATGGTTAAAATCCGCAATGCCAGTAAATACCGACGTGACGAAAATAAACGACTGGCCGAACTGGTTTTAGAGAAAACCCAAGAGCTGACGATCGAAAACCAAGCCCGGCAAGAAAGTGAGGAAAAATTCAAATATATTTTTGACAATTCGCTAATCGGGAAATCACTGACGCTGCCTTCAGGCGAGCTACAAGTAAACAAGGCGATGTGTGCCATGCTTGGCTATAGCGAAAATGAACTTAAAAACAAAAAATGGCAGGAAATCACGCACCCCGATGATATTGAATTGAGTGAAAAGCAAACGGCCGAAATTATTTCCGGCAAGATCGATTCATTGCAACTAACCAAACGGTATATTAAAAAGGATGGCGCTATTTTATGGGCTGATTTGCAAACATCATTACGCAGGGATCCGGATGGAAAACCGTTATACTTTATTACTTCGATCATTGATATCACCGATCGAATGATGGCACAAAAATCGTTGCAGCAGAGTGAAGAGAAGTACCGGTTGCTGATGACGCAGATGACCCAGGGGCTTGCTGTGCATGAAATTATCACAGATGCCGACGGCCAACCGGTTGATTATGTATTCCTGGAGATTAATGATAGCTATACTAAATTAGTAGGAGTAACCAGGGAAATGTGTATCGGCAAGCGGATCACAGAAGTGATGCCTACGGTTGAAAAATACTGGATTGACAACTTTGGTGAGGTTGCGCTGACCGGAGAGCCAATCTATTATGAAAATTATTTGGAAGCAACCGGAAAATATTATGGGACCTACACGTATTCACCGAAAAAGGGTCAGTTTGCAGTATTGGTCTCAGATATTACCGAGCATAAGAAATACCAGGAAAAACTGCTTTATATGAGTTATCATGACCAGTTAACGGGTCTTTATAACCGTCGCTTTTTTGAAGAAGAGCTCAATCGCCGGGATACAACAGCGAACCTGCCGTTAACGGTTATCATGGGCGATATCAACGGCTTAAAAATAATCAACGATTCGTTTGGTCATACAATCGGGGACGAATATCTTAAAAGTACGGCGGAGATTATCAAAAAAGCCTGTCGCACCGATGATATCGTGGCCCGACTGGGCGGGGGTGAGTTTGCGGTGATATTAACGAATGTGGATGCTGCCGAAGCGCTCAAAATCATTGAACAGATCAAGGCGATGATCACAGAAAAAAAATTCGCGGCTATCGATCTTTCGGTTTCATTTGGATTGGCGACGAAAGCAAGTGAACAGCAATCGGTTTTGGAAACGGTGGTTAGCGCCGAAAATTATATGTACACCCAGAAAATATATGAACATACAAGCATGCGAAGTAAAACGATCGATTTTATTATGAATACGTTATTTGAAAAAAGTGACCGGGAATCACAACACTCAAAGCGAGTCAGCGCCATTTGCGAAGCGATTGCGGCTAAAATGAATTTTAGTAATGATGAAATCAATCAAATTAGAGTCGCGGGTCTAGTTCATGATATCGGGAAAATCGGCATTAACGAACAAATTCTTAATAAGGCTGGCAGTCTGGATAATAATGAATGGACGGCAATAAAAAAACACCCCGAAGCCGGCTGGCGGATACTTAGTACCTCCAACGAGTTTTCAAAAATTGCCGAATTCGTGCTGCGGCATCATGAACGATGGGATGGTAGCGGTTATCCCCAGGGACTTACAGGGGCAGAAATACCGATAGAAGGGCGAATTATTGCCATCGCTGACGCCTATGATGCGATGACCAGCGAAAGATCGTATAAAAAGGCTTTTAGTAGAGTGGACGCAATTAATGAACTGAAGCGCTGTTCGGGCACCCACTTTGACCCTGAAATCGTCGCCGTGTTTGTGAACCAGGTGATGGCAAATCATAACAATACAGCTGTCTGGCCAGGCGAAAATAATCAAATAGATAGGGATGTTTATAATGCAAATTAAAAGGTGATAAAGTCCGCTATGTTCTCTGAGATTCACTCGAGTACCAAGTGGTCCAGCCGCAGTTGGTCACCTTCTGCTAAAATCATTTTGGGCAAATGAAGCAGTATTTCAAATTTAAGTGCATTTCGAAAAATGACGTGGAATTTAGGTAATTAGATTTTTCTTTACTTTTGGGACTATTCTGAGATGATTAGTAAATCAGAAAAAGATTTACTGTAGACATCCTGAGCATTAGCATTTATACTTTAGTAGTAAAAAAACTTACATATGTCAGTTTTAAGGAGAAGCTAAATGCGAAGAGAAAAAATACTGCGAATTGCTTATGAAAAGTTCAGTATCAAAGGCTATAACACGCCCTTATCGGAAATTGCTGTGGCAGCGGGAATTAAAAAACAGTCAATCTATAATTATTTTGAAAACAAGGATGCGCTTTTTTTTGAAATGATAAAACTGGAGGTTGATGTTTATTTTCATGAACGGCTCGACGAAATACGCATATTAAAAGACGGAGACCCAGAAGAACAGCTTAAAACTATTTTCTTTTCGATTATTGATTACTACAGTGATATTTCCAAACTGAAGTTCTGGCGCTGGCTGCTTTTGATTGATTCAAAAGATTTATTTGAACGGACTCAAGCCAGTATTCATTATTATGAAAGCGAGATTTCAAAAGAGCTGCAAAGCTGTGTGGCCAATCTTCTGCAGGATGAAAAAAAGGTGGAAGAATACGCGATCCCGATTATCCAGTCGTTTATGACAGTGCTTCACGGCACCTTGGACGGAATCCTGTTATATCAGGATGTTTTTGATACGGAAATATATACCGAAAATGTCTGGTTTATGTTCTGGACCGGGGTGAAATGTATCATCAATCAAGACTCTAAGGAGTAAAAATATTCTTGACTTGAACAACTAAATAATTGGGCTGCTTGCTCATATGCTTAAAGAGTCTTAAGGCTCTTTTTTTGTAGCATTAGCTTATTAAATTATTGGCATGTGAATAATGACTCTTAAAAGAGGAAATAACAGTGGGCACCAAATTTGAATGTAGTTAAAAAAATGGGTGGCAGAAAAAGAAAGAAAAGTATCGATGGACAATTATAATTTTTATGAATATAATTATCGAACTGACTTATGTCAGTCAGTTCGATGGGCTTATTAAAAAATTTGTGTTTGCCAGTTTATTCAGCACAGTAGCTGGCAATGTTATTTTTGAGAAAAATAGCTACCAGATCGGGATCAAACTGCCTCCCAGCATGACGTCTAATTTCCTCTAGGGCCTGACTTTCAGACAGGGCTTTGCGGTAGGTGCGGTTATTGGTCATGGCATCATAGGCATCAGCCAGGGCAATGATCCGGGATTGCAGGGGAATCGCCGCTCCGGCAATGCCCCGGGGATAGCCGCTACCATCCCAACGCTCATGGTGGTTTAAAATAATGTTGGACAATTCTGAGAAGTCACTGGTATTGCCGAGAATACGCCAGCCGATTTCCGGATGACGTTGGATTTCCTGGCGTTCTAGGGTGTCAAGTTTGCCCGGTTTGTTGAGGATGCGTTCGTCAATGCCGATTTTGCCGATATCGTGCAACAATCCGGCGGTTTCAATCTGCTGGATAATGGCAGCATCGGCATTCATGGTTTTGGCAATCAAGGTGGAAATAGAACCCACCCGTCGGGAATGATCCATTTCCCGGGCGCTTTTTTCAAAGAGGGCATTCATGATAATATTCACTGAGTGGTTACGGCTGCTGGTGCCTTCATACATTTTACGGCGATACATCTGGTTTTCGGCTTCAGCAATAACTTCGTTAAAACTGATTTTGGGATCGCTTTTAATAGCATAGCCAAAGGCTACAGAGGCCGTGAATTTGTCCCGCTGCTCGGTACGGGCGGCCTGTCGCATTTCCTTAATCAATTTCTGAGCTTCGGGATGATCGGCCTGGGGCAGCACCACGGCAAATTCGTCGCCGCCGATTCGGGCCACCATGGCTTTGTCAGTGCAGACGTTTTTGATGATTTGTGCAACCGTGATGATTTCCTGATCACCGGCCTGATGGCCCAGAGAATCATTGATCAGTTTTAAGCCGTTGATGTCGGCCATAATCACCGCTAGGGGCATCTGATCAGGGGTGTTTAATTGAATCAGGGCCTGATCAAAATAGCGGCGGTTGTAGAGATCGGTCAAGTGATCATGGTAGCTTGAATATTTGATTTCGTTAAGGGCCTGTTCCCTTTCGCTGACATCAAAAATAATCGAATAAAACAGGGTTCCTTCCTCATAGCAGATGGGACAGGAATAAACATCGACGATTCGGGTCGCCCCGGACTTCAGCCGATTGGGCACGGTATAATACTGTTGCTTTTTCTCTAGGATTCCTAAAAGGAAGGCTTCAATCATTTTGGGGTCAACCGCATTTATGTCAAAAACCGTCATGGCCAACAGTTCGGCTTTGGTATAGCCATAAAAGTTTACCGCCGCCGGGTTAGCATCGACGATTCTGCCGTTTTCGGGTTCAATCAGCATCATAATCGCCTCGTGTTAGTTAAACATGCTTTGGTTCCGGGCTAGCAGCTCGTTGATGCGGGTCTGGATTTCCCGTTTTTCCATCGAAACCCAGATCCCGTTCATCAACATGGTCAGCTCATAAACATCAATATCATCGTAATCGGTGTTTTTGTTCCCCAGCCCCACCACAGCGACCAGCTGGTCATCGCTGAAAATGGGGATTGACATAAAGTTTTTTAAATGAACATGACCTGTGGGATAACCCTTTTTCAGGGGATGGTAATCCTCAAAATGATTGACAATCAGGGGCTGCCGCTGGCGGACAACTTCCCCCCAGATACCGGTTTCTTTCAGGCGATAGCGAGTCTGTTTTTCGACAATCTGGCAGTTAGCCATGACACCGTTGGTCCAGGAATTGAGGGTAAACTCTTCCTGGGCTTCATCATATAGATAGATATACCCGTATTGGCTGTCAGTCAGTTTCAGCGCTTCATGAAAGCTATGATCCAGCTGTTCCTGGCGGTCTTTGAAGGTTTTAAGCAGAGAGTCAACCAGAATCTGGTGGCGTTCCAGAGATTTTTTCAGTTTTCGCTGATCAAAAGCCGAGGCACTGGGATTGGTCGCATTAAACAGGGTGACAAAATAGCAGTCATCCAGAAAGAAACAATTGAGATCCGAGATCTGTTTAGCCTTTTGACCAGACCCATTAACCAGGGTTTCGTAAAAGTCGCGCCAGCTGAAGATGGAGGTCAGGGCTTGGGGGCTGATCTGGCTGATTTTTCGTCCCAGGAGGTCGGACCGGGAAAGGCCGGTGAAGGTTTCGAAGGCCGGGTTGACATCCACAAAGGTATAGCCGGTGGGCTGATCATCCTCCGATGCGCGTTTAAAAAGGGCATCGGAGGATGGCAGTCGGGATAGAATATCTTTAAAAAAAAGCGCGTTCATATATAAACCTCACAGGTTGATGATGCCGGGGACCATCAGAATAAAAAATTATGATTAAGACAATGATTCTTTTGAAACCTTCTTAAATGTAGAGTCATAAAGAATCAAGAACATAGAATTATTGTTCATTATAACAAAAAAAATGTTCGAAATTATGGCGAAAAATGGTCAAAAGACAGACAATTTTCAAAAAAATAAATGACTGCCAAAAGGAACATATCAAAGGTCGAATTGGCAAAATTAATTAAAGGCGTGGAATGGTGAAAAACATGAAAAAACCTAGAGTATTGATATGTGATGACAATGAAGCAACCCACCAGATCTTATCAGTTTATCTTGAAGCTGAAGGGATGCGTCATTATTCGGTGTTTAACGGCCAGACCGCTTTGAAAAAAGCCGAGAGTGAAAATTACGATCTGATCGTTTTGGATGTGATGATGCCGGGTCTGACGGGCACCGAGGTGTGCCGGGAAATCCGGAAATTTTCCGAGGTGCCGATTATCATGCTCACTGGCAAGGGCGAAGAAATCGACCGAATTTTGGGCCTGGAGCTGGGGGCGGACGATTATGTATTGAAACCCTTTTCGCCCCGAGAAGTAGTCGTACGCATTAAGCGAATCATCAAACGGCTGGAAGTCCAAAAGGTGACAACAGCAAAAAAAATTGTTTTGGACAACCTCAGTATTGACCTTGACCGCTATGAGGTAAAAATTGCCGGTGACAAAATTGAACTTACCCCCAAAGAGCTGGAAATATTATATTTTCTAGTGGAAAATCAGGGTCAGGTTTTTTCCCGGGAGCAGCTTTTAGACAAGATTTGGGGATATGACTATTTTGGGGACACCCGGGCAGTAGATACCCAGATCAAACGGCTGCGGAAAAAGCTGAGCCAGGGGGATCATCTTTTTGAGATCAAATCAGTTTATGGGGTGGGTTATAAATTTGAGTTGCAGTCATGAAAAAGATAGTGTTTCGTCATCCGTTTTTGACCATCAGTCTGATTTTGTTGTTTATTTATGGTCTAGGGCAGTATTTAGGTGCTCATGCGCTGGAATATTTTTTTCTGCAGGAGCAGATGGCTGAATTAGCCCCCCAGCTCAGTCATATTGCCAGCGATCTGGAAAGCGGTAGTGATAAGCCCATCCAGAGGAAAAGTTTTATTATTAAAGCTTATGATTTGAATGACAATGAAATTGACTCGATCGAAAAGAATTGCGATTTATTGATGAATTTTTCGGATGTCGATATCAAAAGGGGTTTGGAACCCTTTTTTGCCCCGGTGCTGGCCGGGGGTGAGGTGGCCGAAATTCGAAAAATTTCCGGAGTACCTTCTAAATCCATAATTGTCGGTCGGCCCCTAGTCCAAGATGGCCAGGTGATCGGCAGTTTGTTTTTGATGAAACCGGCCAGCGATTTTGCCTCGGCGCAGGATGGCTTTTATCTGGTTTATTTGCTTTCCAGTCTGGTGGGCAGTCTGATTATTCTGCTGGTAATGGTCTTGTATATCCGGGAAGCCAGAGTCCTGGAGCAAACCCGGAAAGACTATATTGCCAATATCAGCCATGAATTGCGAAACCCCATCACCACCATCAGTGGATTGTCAGAAACCCTTTGTGATGAAATGGTTAACGATGCCGATAAAAAGCGCCAATATTATCACACCATCTACCGGGAAAGTCGGCGCTTGGGGACGCTGATTGCTGATATGCTGGAGTTGTCAGGACTGCAAAGCGGAAAAACCGTCTTTGAACGAAAAATGTTTTGCGGTGCTGTGATGATTAACGAGCTGGAAAATAAATTTACTGCCCTGGCAGAGGATATGGGGATAAACTTTGAAGTGACCCCAGCAGCCAGAAACCTCCCAGATCTGTATTCCAATGAGGCTCGGATCAGCCAGGTCATCAATATCTTGCTGGACAATGCTTTTAAATTCTGCGGCGAGGAAGGTTATGTTAAGCTCGATGCCCAAGTTAAAGATAAGTGGATTGCCATCGCTATTGAAAACAGCGGGGCAGTGATCCAAGCGGAAGAAATTCCTTTTGTGTTTGACCGTTTTTACCGTAGCGAGACCGTTTGGGACAAAAAGGGCAGTGGTCTGGGCCTGGCCATCGCCCAGGAACTGGTCAAAAATCTGGAAGAAAGAATCTGGGTTACCTCCGAATCAAGCCAGGGCACCCGGTTCGCCTTCACCGTTAAAAAAGCAGATGATCGGTTTTTTTCTAATTTACGCCACATTTGATCCACAATTGATGCTTAGAATAGATTTGAAAATAATCTTTACAATCAATAATGATGGAGGAAATGATGAAAAAACAATGGAGCGATTTAAAGTTATTCCGGGGGATGGCGGGTCTGCTGATTGTGGCGGTGCTTTTAACGGTCACTGCTTGTGCTCCCAAAGAAGCGACGGCACCGGAACCGGCGGCGCCAACTGAAACGACCAGTAACCAAAAGCCCCCAAAAGGGGATATGGGGGGCGGCATGGATGGGGGAACCCTGGACACTTCTGCTATTACTCAAAAAGAGCTGGATATCCCCTACGGTACTATCAGCGATACCCAGAAGCTGGATATTTACTATCCCAACGAAGCCAGCAGCGAGCCCTATCCGGTAATTATCGCCATCCACGGCGGTGCCTTTAAAATGGGCAGCAAAACCGGCGGCGATCTGGCCCCCATGCTTGAGGGGGTTAACCATGGTTATGCCGTGGTTACCGTGGATTACCGGCTCAGCGATGAAGCGATTTTTCCAGCGGCCATCAGTGATGTCAAGGCGGCCATCCGTTTTATTAAAGCGAATGCCCAACAATACAATCTGAACCCCGATAAAATAGCCACCTGGGGCGACAGTGCCGGGGGCAACCTGGCAGCGCTGGCGGGCACCAGTGGCGACGATGCCAGCTTAAACGGCGATAACAGCGAAAATTTAAATGTCAGTTCGGCCGTTAATGCGGTGGTGGATTGGTTTGGACCGATTGATTTTCTATTGATGGATGAACAGTTTGCGGCGGCTGGGATTACTCCGATAATGGGCAGTACCAGTTCGGATAATTCGCCGGAAAGCCAGTACATCGGCGGCAATATTACCCAAAATGTTGAGCAGACCGAGAAGGCCAATCCAGAAAACTATATTACGGCTGGCGACCCGGCTTTTTTCATCCAGCATGGCAGCGCCGATCAAAATGTGCCAACTCAGCAAAGCATTAATCTGGCGGAAAAGCTGACTGTGGTGCTGGGGAGCGAAAAGGTGACCCTGACTATTTTGGAGGGTGCCGGACATGGTGGCGCAGCCTTTGAAGCCGCCGATAATCTGGACAAGGTGTTCGCTTTTCTCGATGGAGTTCTAAAAAAATAGCGAACAAAAATAGCTTAATGGAAACAGCAGAATCGATCCTGCTGTTTTTATTTTGTTTTATTTCCTGAAGGGGGCAAGGTTTGCATTTTACGACAATAAAGTTTATAATTTTCACAGAACCAAAATGTGAGTCAAACCAGCTAGTTGACAATCGATTCCAGCGAACTCAATGACGGGAAATACAAAAAAACAGGAGAAAAAATGGAAACATCTCAGCGCATTCAAAAAATGGGGGAACCCGCCCTTTTAAAATATTATCCTCTGGTGAGCGAGGCTCAGAAAAAGGGGAAAAGGGTTTATTTTTTAAACATCGGCCAGCCGGATATCAAAACCCCGCCCGGTTTTTTAGAAAGTGTCAATTGTATTGACCAGGAAGTTTTATCCTATCAGGCGCCGGAGGGTATCGTTGAACTTCGCGAAGCAGCCTGTGATTATTACCGGCGGCTGGGTCTGGATTATGACATCAGCGACCTCTTTGTCACCAACGGCGGCAGTGAAGCGCTGCTGTTTACCTTTATCGGGATCTGCAATGCCGGGGATGAAATCCTCACGGCCGAACCGCTTTATAGCATTTACAAAGAAATGGCGGCAGCCACTGATGTGAATCTGGTTGGTTTTAAAACCTATGCCGAAGATGGCTTTGCCCTGCCGGATGCGGCGGTGATTGAAGCCGCCATTACCCCGCGGACCCGAGCCCTGTTAATGACCAATCCCGGGAATCCCACCGGCAAGGTCTTTTCCAGGGAAGAAATTGAGGTGATGGTGAAACTGGCCATCAAACATAATCTCTATCTGATTTCGGATGAAGTCTACCGGGAGTTTGTCTACGACAGTCAGGATTACTTAAGTCCGGCTCAGTATCGGGAACTGGCTCAGCATTTTATCCTGATCGACAGTATTTCCAAACGTTACAGCGCCTGCGGGGCCCGGATCGGTTTTATTGTGTCCAAAAATAAAACCTTGATGAATCAGCTCAAAAAGCTGGTCCAGATGCGGCTGTCGGTTTCCACCGTGGATCAGATCGGGGCGGTTTCCTTGCTGCGGCTGGATAACCATTTTTTTGATGGGATATTAAAGGAGTATACTTGTCGCCGGGAGATTGTTTATGCGGCTCTCCAGGAAATTCCCGGTGTCATCTGCAAAGAACCCCGGGGCGCCTTTTACTTTATGGCCAAGCTGCCGATCAAAGAATCCTGCCATTTTATCGAATGGCTGATCAACGATTTTGATTATCAGGGCGAGACGGTGCTCTTATCACCAGCCAATGATTTTTACTTAAACCCCCGTGATGGTGCCGACGAGGTACGAATCGCCTATGTGCTCAACGGCGAGGATTTAAAAAAAAGCATGGAGATTTTAAAACACGGCCTGACCGCTTATGCCAAGGCCTTTCCCGAGCAGTGTAAATAATAAAACCACAAGGAGAAAAAATTGAAAATTAAGTCAGTACAGAAGGGTCAGGATTACCTGGGCTTTCTATTTATAAAATCACAGATGACCAAAACCGCCACCAATGGCAGCCGCTACTTTAACATGGTCTTGAACGATGCCGATTTTGACGAAATTGATGGCAAAAAATGGGACGTCAAGCCGGAAGATGAGGAAATCTTTACCAATGGCAAGCTTGTCAAGATAAAGGGTAAGGTTCAGGAATTCAATAACCGGCTGCAGCTGATTGTCGAGAAAATGCGCCTGATTGACGACACGGATGAGGTCAATATCGATGATTTCATCGAAACTGTACCGGTTGATATCGACGAAATGCTCGGTTATATCAGCGATACCATTGATGATTTTGGTAATGCCGACATCGCCGCCATCACTAAGAAAATCTTTGGCAACCAGGTTACCGTCTTGAGTTATTTCCCGGCGGCCAAGAAGCACCACCATGCCATCAAAGGCGGGCTGCTCTACCATACCTATTCGATGCTGAAAATCGGCAAAAGCCTGGCCGGGATTTATCCCTTTATTAACCGGGATCTGCTATATGCCGGGATCATTCTCCACGATATCGGCAAGATCAATGAAATGGTCGCCGATGAAAACGGAGCGGTTTCTGATTATACCCCAGAGGGCAAGATGCTAGGCCACATCACCCAGGAAATTGTTGAACTGGAAGTAGTCGGTCAGTCGCTCGGTACTGATCCCGAGGTCTTAATGATGCTCAAACACATGATTCTTTCGCATCACTATCAGCCCGAATTTGGCAGTCCCAAACGGCCGATGTTCCCGGAAGCCGAGTTGCTCCATCATATTGATATGATCGATGCCCGGATGTATACCATGGAACAGGCGCTTAGTCGGGTTGAACCGGGGAGCTTTACCGAAGCCAACTGGAGCCTTGACGGGATCAGTCTCTATCGGCGCAGTTTTTTATAGGAGCAGTCGATGAGTCTTGTTTATCAGGAAAAAAAACGGGTGGCCTGCTACGAATCAGATTCCACCGAAAAGATGCTGCCAACCACCGCGATGAACTACTTTCAGGAAGCTTCCACCAACCAGGGCAATCAGCTGGGTCTTGGTGGGGACTACTTAAAGGCCAATAATCTGGCCTGGTTTCTGGTCAAATATGTGATTCGGTTTAACGACTATCCCCGCTACCAGGACGAAGTGACGATAACAACCCGAGCCACCGGGATGGATAAATTTTGTGCCACCAGGCGCTTTACTATCGAAGATGCTAGCGGAGCAGAAAGAGTCATTGCCGATACCCAGTGGCTACTGATCAACCGCGACACTGAAAAAATGGAGCGGATCGACGAACATCCGGAGATGGATGCCTATCAGTGTTTTGAAAAAGGCGAACCGATCTTTAAAAAGATTGCCAAAATCAATCAAATCGATCTGGAAAAGTCTTTCTCGGTGCGATTTCTCGATATTGATTTCAATAAGCACGTCAATCACGTCAAATATCTGGCCTGGGCGATTGAGGTTCTGCCACTGGAGGTGGTAAAAACGAAGCAGCTGTCAGAAGCGAAGATGGTCTATAAGGCGCAGTGCTTCTATGGTGATCAGATTAGGGCTTTAGGTGAACAACTCGAAGAAAATCACTACCGGATTGAGATTGTCAATCAGGACAACACCGTTCTGTGTCAGCTGGAACTGATCTTGACTTAAAAGGAAAAGCCTTCGTCACTTTAGTGACGGAGGCTTTTGTTGGAGCTGTAGTTAATGCCTGGGGTCAGAATAGTAATAATAATAAATTTTACAAAAGATATAAAAAAACGTATACAAAGAAAATAAAATGATATATTTGTAAAAAAATTGGCATAAAATTGAATAAATAAATAATATATTGAATAAAATACTACAAAAGTATAAACAATAATGAGGCAAATGAATCTAGAGTAAAAAATGATACAGAAATACCATTTATAATTTATAATCCTGCAAAAAAAATAGTAAAATTTTATCACAACTAGTGTTTGATTTTTAGCATAAAATAGGTTAAACTAACAGTAGTTGTTAAATATTTATCAAAGTAATGGAGGAAATTTTATGGGTTTTAAATCAGATATTGAAATTGCACAAGAGGCTATTCCACAGGATATACGTGAGATAGCAAAGAAATTGGGTTTAACAGAAGACGATCTGGATTTATACGGCAAGTATAAAGCAAAGGTTGACTACAATCTGTTAAAGAAATCAACGGGCAAAAAAGCACGCTTGATTTTAACAACAGCAATCAATCCAACACCAGCTGGTGAAGGAAAGACTACCACAACCATCGGTGTTTCGGATGGCTTATCCTACTTAGGAAAAAATACCATCGTAGCATTAAGAGAGCCATCTCTTGGACCAGTTTTTGGTGTTAAAGGGGGAGCTGCTGGTGGTGGTTATGCACAAGTAATCCCAATGGAAGATATCAACCTTCATTTTACCGGAGATTTCCATGCTATCGGCGCAGCTAATAACTTATTGGCAGCAATGTTAGATAATCATATCAAACAAGGCAATGAATTAGACATCGACGCCAAAAGAATTACCTGGAGACGTTGTATGGATATGAATGACCGTCAACTGCGAAACATCGTTGATGGTTTAGGCGGAAAAGGCGATGGCGTTGTTCGTGAAGACGGATTTGACATTACCGTAGCATCTGAAGTTATGGCAGCCTTCTGTTTAGCTTCTGACATCAATGACTTAAAAGCCCGAATGGGACGCATCATTGTTGCTTACAACCATGCCGGCGTACCAGTAACAGCCGCTGACTTAAAAGCCAATGGCGCAATGGCAGCTTTACTCAAAGATGCTTTAAAACCAAACCTGGTTCAAACCTTAGAAGGAACACCAGCCTTTATTCATGGTGGACCATTTGCAAATATTGCACACGGTTGTAACTCCTTAATCGCGACCCGTATGGCGATGCATTTTGCTGACTACGTGGTAACCGAAGGCGGCTTCGGCGCTGACCTTGGGGCAGAAAAATTCCTTGATATCAAATGTCGAATGGCCAACTTAAAACCAGATGCGGTTATTATCGTAGCGACCGTTCGGGCGCTTAAATACAATGGCGGCGTTGCTAAAGCTGACTTAGGTGAAGAAAACCTGGTTGCCTTAAAAGCCGGACTGCCAAATTTATTAAAACATGTTGAAAACATCACCCAGGTATTTAAATTACCAGCCGTTGTTGCAATCAACGAATTCCCACTGGATACCCAAGCAGAACTGGACTTAGTCAAAGAAGAATGTAAAAAATTAGGCGTTAACGTGGCGATTTCCCAGGTATGGGCAAAAGGCGGAGAAGGCGGAGCTGAGCTTGCGAAAGAAGTGATCCGTTTAATCGACGAAAGCGAAGGAAAATTCGAATACTGTTACGATTTGGATATTCCAATCAAAGAAAAAATCGAAGCAATTGCGACCCGTATTTACGGCGCAGATGGCGTTGATTTTGCTCCTGCAGCCCTTAAAGAAATGGCTAACCTGACAGCCTTAGGCTTTGACAAGGTGCCAATCTGTATGGCGAAAACCCAATATTCTTTAACCGATGATCCAAAAGTATTTGGTCGACCAACTGGTTTTAGAATTACCGTACGTCAATTGACAATCTCAGCAGGTGCTGGTTTTATCATTGCCTTAACTGGCGAAATCATGAAAATGCCTGGTCTGCCTAAAGTACCGGCAGCAGAAAAAATTGATGTTGATGATAACGGCGTAATTGCTGGTTTATTCTAG
>NZ_CAKMJU010000029.1:0-40921 GCF_927416815.1 uncultured Acetobacterium sp.
GATCATCGACCTCCTTTGGCATTCTGCCCGGTAGAAGCAACAAAATATAAATGATAAATATGGCTATTCCTGCCACGATATACAGTGTCATGTACCCTCACCCACTTCTATTAATCTAAATCAATTCCTTTCTTTTAAAATTTTAGTGCCCATTGTAAAATACCAGGCTGTTTAGCTGTTTCGCAATAACCTGACCGTTTCTTTTTTACCATTTGTGTCTATTTTTAGCATCTTCTTCCTTTATATACCTACTATTTTCTCAGTCTATCATTAAAAACAGATTAGTATTTAGACTATTTTCTGTTAAATCTTGTTCTTAAAACGGCAGTTCTAAAGCATTCAAAGATTATCACATCAAAATAATCATCAGCCGCCTTAGTCTGCCACATCAAATATCTCCAACCTGGAGGTCCCGATAATGGGCTTTGAATCCCCATGCCTAACCCTCATCATCGTTAAAAATGCCAGTCCGACAAACAAAGCCCCATAAGGCATCAAGGTATGATATCCCAAATGTTCCAGTAGCGCCCCGGAAACAATCGGCGTGATCACCTGAGCCGCCATCGATGCCGTATAATAATAACCGGTATAGCGGCCAATGTTGGCGCCCTTGGACATTTCCAATACCATCGGTAGGGAATTGACATTGATCGCTGCCCAGGCAATCCCGGCCAGCGCAAAAGAGACGAACAACATCGGATTAAATCCCGTGTAAAATGCGGACGTTGCAAAAACCGTTGCCAGCACCACCACACCGACGATAATCATCTTCTTTCGTCCAATCTGAGAAGAAAGGATCCCGACCGGAATAAATGAAATGATTGCGGCAATACTGGCCACCATTAAAATCGATGCCGACTGCGATTCTTTCATGTCCAGTGAAACCATCGCGTATTTAGAAAAAGCTGTGGTTACGGCATTATATCCCATATACCATAAGGCCACCGATAAAAGGATAAAGCCCAAACTTTTTTTATATTCCTTAGGCAGTTTTTCATGGGTCACCAAGGTATCGTCATGCTCGGCTTCTTTAACATCAATTCCTAGCGCCGCGCTGTTGTGACGCATTCTGATGACTTCTCCCGGCTCATCAACGGTCAATTTAAGGATAATGACACCCACCACCATCACAAAGGCTGTACCAAGAAAAAGCGGCCAATAGTTGATATTATCTTTGTCTGGTGCCAACAGAGCCACCATCCCCAAAACCATAATCCCACCGACGGCACCCATCAGATTAATCACTGCATTGCCCTTAGAACGAAGTGGCTTTGGTGTCACATCGGGCATCAGAGCTACCGCCGGCGACCGATAAAAGGACATTGACAACAGCGCTAAAGCCAAGGCGCCAATAAACAACCCCTGCTTATTGGCGATAACTGCATAAGGAATAATCAGCATCGAAACGACTGCCATTACTGTGCCGCCTAAAATATAGGGCATCCGTCTCCCTATCCTGGTATTGGTGTTATCCGAAAGCATCCCAAATAAGGGTAGCATAAACAAAGCCAGAACATTGTCAAGCGACATCACTACACCGGCCATGGTATCACCAAATCCAAAGGCTTTTAACATAATCATTGGAATCACAAAATCATACAGGCTCCAAAATGCACTAACCGTCATAAAACCCAAGCCTACTAATACAGTGAGTCGGTAATCCAGCTTCATCAATATGCTCCTTTTTTCATCATGGAAAAAGTATAGCATTCCAACTAGATTTAATCAACGCACTTAACAATTCTTTAACAAATCTTCATAATTATTTATCGCATTTTCTGAACCGCTTGCCCATTCCGACCATCTTTGTGTTGATCGGTTTGATATGCTCTTAAATTATAAAAATGATCGCTGAAATTTCTTAAGCAATGCATTAAATTGCGATCACCTCCTTGTCAAGCAGATCTGAGTTTGATATACTGTAGAATCTTAATAGCATATAATGATCTTGGATACATCAAGCCTGATGCATTCATTAAAGTTTGTATAATCCTGGGAGGAAACAACAATGAAAAGAATTTGTGTTTATTCCGGCTCCAATCTGGGTGTTCGTCCGGAATACCAAGAAAAAGCAAAAGAATTGGGCCTGGTGCTCGTCAAGAATAATATTGAATTGGTCTACGGCGGGTCAAAATTTGGTCTGATGGGCGAAATTGCCAACCACATGCTCGACAACAATGGCTGTGTTACCGGAGTTATGCCCGGCGGACTTTTTCCCAACGAAGTAGTTAACGATCGTTTAACCCGATTTATTGAAGTAAAAAACATGCATGAACGCAAGCAAACCATGGCCGACTTATCCGATGGCTTCATTGCCATTCCTGGCGGTGTGGGTACCTTTGAAGAATTATTCGAAACCTTTAGTTGGGCGCAACTGGGGATTCATAAAAAACCGATTGGGATTCTCAACATTTCCAATTTTTTTGATCCCTTTATTAGCATGATGCAAACCATCGTCAACGAAGGCTTTATGTGCCCGTCTAATATAAAGCTGGTTCTGGTCGCATCCGATCCTGAAGAATTGGTCAATCAAATGACCCACTATACCCCGCCTGTTTTGGGCAACAAGTGGCAGCAACTAAAGCCCGCCTAAGCAAGATTAGCTTTAAGCAAAGATCAAACATCACCCTTGTCCAGAAAACGCCATTGGAATACAAATTCCAATGGCGTTTTTTATTTCCAACTCTTTCTAACGTTTTGCTGATTTAACTGACCTGGACTTTCATTTTTTTGCGAATTAACTTATAGATTTCCATTACCAGTAAAAGCAGCAGGGTAAACGCAAAAATTACCAACCATTCAAAAATTGAAATGGGTTCGATCTCAAGAATTTGTTGCATAAAGGGAATATGCATACTCAGAATATGAATCCCCTGAGCTGCCAAAACGCCCATCACCAAGATGTAATTACGACTGATCGGAACCTTAAATGCCGATACAAATTCTGACCGACAATTAAAGACATGAACATTCTCCATCAATACCATTGATAAGAGCACGATATTTCGAGCCTCCATTTGGCTCCAACCTTGAACAACGATCAGATAATACCAGAAGCCAAAAGCGATGGTTCCCATGGTAACACCAGAAAGCACCGTTTGACTAATCATCTGGGGATTAAAAATTTTCTCATCGGTTTTTCTGGGTTTCCTTTTCATGGCGCCTGGCTCGCCATCTTCAAAAGCCAGCGCCACCCCCTGGATGCCATTTGTAACCAAATTAAGCCAAAGCAGCTGAACCGCAATTAAGGGTAAGGGCATCCCGGCAAATATTGCCGCCATAAAAAGAGCCACTTCAGCCGCACCAGTTGAAATAAGTAAATAAATTACTTTGCGCACATTATCATAAGCGAATCGCCCTTCTTCCACGCCCGATACAATCGAAGCGAAGTTATCATCGGTTACAATCATCGAACTGATTTCTTTAGCAACATCCGTTCCAGAACCCATGGCAACACCAATATTTGCACGTCTTAAAGCTGGGGCATCGTTGACCCCGTCACCGGTAACGGCCACAAATTCGTCCTGGTTAATCAGAGCTTCTACGATTTGTAGTTTCTGGGTGGGTGAGACCCTGGCAAAAACATGGGTTGAATTAACCAGGTTTTTAAATTCATTGTCAGCAGCTGACCCCGCTTTACTTAATTTCTTGCCGGTTACCACACCCTCATCTTGGTTAACAATCCCGACCTCGTTGGCAATCGCCATTGCCGTTTTAGGGTGATCGCCGGTGATCATGATTACCTTTATTCCAGCCTGCTTACATTCCTCGACAGAAGCAACAACCTCCGGTCGTAAAGGATCAATGAAAGCAACCAAGCCCTGAAAAACCATTGCTGGCAGATCCTCATCTTGATACTGATCTTTCTTTTCATAACGCGGATGTTTCACCCCGGCAACTCCTAATACCCGGTAGCCCTGAGCGGCCAGCGCTTCTGCCTGTTTTTCAATCTTTATCCGATCAAGGTCAACCGTTTTATCCTCACTTTCCATTTGATCACAAAAATCAAGTATTTTTTCTACAGCACCTTTAACCGCAACAAAAGTGGTCTGATCTTTTTCATAAAAAGCCGCTGAAAACTGGCGTTCCGATTCGTAAGGAATCAACTCCAGTAGCTTGTTTTCTGACTTTACCGCTTCCGGTGATAAACCAAGTTTATAGCCCAGTCCTAAAAAAGCCACATCCATAGCATCGCCATAATGCGTCCAAGTACCATTTTCCTGGGTTAGGGTTCCTTCATTTGCCATGATAAAGGAAACCGCCAGCTTTTTTAAGCGCGTCTGCTGCTGATCGGAGATCTGCTTTTTCTGTTCTGTCTCAAAACTTCCTTCGCCGTTATAGCCCTGTCCTGAGATTTGAAAGCCCTGTCCATCTGGCAAAAAAACCTGCCGTGCTGTTTGTTGATTAACCGTCAATGTCCCTGTTTTGTCGGTGGCAATTACGGTACAGCTGCCCAGACTTTCGACCGCTGGCAGTTTTCTAACGATAACGTTGCGTTTTGCCATTTTCGATGCCGCAATCGAAAGCGCTACCGTCAGCGCTACTGGAAGACCTTCGGGAATCGCTGAAACCGCCAGTGCCAGCACCACAAAGAAGATTGCTGCAAAATCAAGTCCCTGCAGTCTTAGCAGTACTGCCAAAAAAACACTGATTAGCAAAACCACCACACTGATCTGCTTGGTGAATTTCTCCATCCGCGTGACCAGCGGAGGCTTTGCGCTTTCAGACTCATTCAGATGCTCGGCTATTTGACCGACTTCAGTGTTTGTTCCTGTCCCTACCACCATACCAATTCCTCGGCCTGCAGTAATCACTGCCCCCGCATAAGCCATGTTTGTTCTTTCAGCGATGCTGATATTTTCCGGCAATCGACCAGTTTTTTTGCTTGCTTCAACGGATTCGCCAGTCAAAAAACTTTCATCGGAAGTAAGGTTCTTGGCTTCCAGCAGACGCAAGTCCGCCGGAACCTTATGTCCCGATGTCAACAAAACGATATCCCCAGGAACAAGCTCCTCGGAATCAATTTCAAACTCTTCATCACCCCGCCTGACGCTGGCCTTAATCTTTAGTAGATCCTGCAAACTGGCGGCACTCTTTTCAGCATTATACTCCTGATAGGCTCCCAGGCCAGTGTTTAGAATGATGACGATTAGAATAAAAATAGCATCCTTGGCATCGCCTAAAGCCATCGATAAAATTGCCGCCGCAATCAGAATAAAGATTAGCGGGTTCTTTATTTGATGAAGCAGAATTGTCCAGACTGGCGGCAATTTTTTTAAAGGTAAGGCATTAGCACCATAAATTGACTTCCGCTTGACCGCTTCTTCCGGTTCAAGTCCGGCTTGATCACTCCTTAATTCTTCAAAAATAACCGCTTCTTCAAGAGCGTGCCAATTTTTAAGGTTAGCATTTTCTTCTTGCGACTGTTTCTTCTTTTGTTCTTGCATAAATTGCCCTCCACATAAAAATGTACTTGCTTATTAGATACCCTAATTCTCAAGAATCCAACATCTTTCTCCTTGAGTCCGATTCCATGCCATGGCGATTTGTTGGCGCGACCATTTGGCAAGCGTCTTGAATTCGTTTTTCGACGACACCGCTTAAACTTTCATCTTGACACTGTCTAGATAATCCGTTATAATCTTTACGATGTCAAGATTGTAAGAGGATTATCATGTCAGAAAAACCCTATCACCATGGCAACTTAAGAAACAGCCTGATTGAAGCAGGCACTCATCTCTCCGTAGCCTATCTTGAAAAAATCCAGGCTCCCGAAAAACACTGCTACATTTTTGAAGATTCCGCCCACAGCCCCATTTTTGAAGAACCGGATCGATCAATTGCGATTTTGAAAGAACTACAGATAAATTTCTAAATACTTTGATGATCAAACGTGATCATTGTTATCGCTCGCAAAAATGATTTAAGATTAATTTAAGATGCCGTTATGCCCCCTGTCAGAATGGATTGTAATAATGGAGATCATCAATGATCTCGAAAGGAGTAGCGTCAGAATGACAAGCTTTATTATTTTTAGTCTGCTGTTGATCTCACTGTTGCTTGTTTTACTTACCGTGATGATCCTGACCATCAAACTGTTTATCAAAAAAAGAAAGGGAAGCACGACCGCTAGAACGGTTGTGCATCTAAAAAAAATGGGTATTTTCTGCTGCGTTTTGATTGTTGGCATATTTAGATTTTCACTCTTTAGTCAAGCTACCGCTCACACCCCTGCGATTCTCAATGAACAGGGGCAGATCAAATCAGGAAGCATCTCGGAGCTGACACAGATTGAGTTAAACGGGCGCAAAGAATGGGTCAGCATTCGCGGAGATAATGCCCAGAATCCAGTTTTGTTATTTTTAGCCGGCGGTCCAGGAGGATCACAAATGGCTGCCGTGCGCCATGATCTGGCCGCTCTTGAAAAGGACTTCGTGGTGGTCAATTGGGATCAACCCGGCTCTGGAAAATCTTACTATGCAGCAAAAAGAAGTCAATTGACGATGGATACTTATATCGAAGACGGCTACGCCCTTACCGAATACTTATGTCAGCGTTTTTCCCAGGAAAAAATCTATCTGCTGGGCGAATCCTGGGGCAGTGCCCTTGGTATTTTTCTGGCCGATCAATACCCTAACCGCTATCATGCGGTTATTGGTACCGGACAAATGATTGATTTTTTAGAAACCGAAATCATCGATTATAAGCTGGCTCTGGAAATTGCCCAGAAAAAAAACGATACCGCTAAAATCGATCAGCTACTGGCTAACGGCAGCCCTCCCTATTACGGAAAAGACGTTACCTTAAAAAGTGCCGCCTACCTGACCTACCTGACCTCATATATGGGTGAAAACTCTGAGATCCATAACAATGGTTATAATACCCTTCGTGATATTTTCTCGCCGGAATACAGCATCATCGATAAGATAAATTTTTTTCGCGGGATTATCACCACCTTTAACCACGTTTATCCGCAACTCTACGACATCGATTTGCGGCAGTCATATAAGAATTTAGACGTCCCAACATACTTTTTTCTCGGCCGGCATGATGTTAATGCACCGACCGCATTGGTGGAAGAATATGTGACCATCCTCAATGCTCCGGTTAAAAAAATAGTCTGGTTTGAGCATTCTGGACACAACCCTTGGATCAATGAAAGCAATGCGTTTATTGAGGAATTATTGAAAATAAAAAACACTATACATGAATGATAAATCCGAATAGGACGAGGCGATCAGACTTGGAAAAAAATAGAGACTATTTAACAAATGCGCATAGTCGTAATCATATGATTGACAAATTAAAGGAACTGATTGGCAAAAAATCATGGTTCCATCTTTACTGTGTTGATGTGGATTCTTTTAGGAAGGCCAATCGACTTAAGGGTTTCCAATTGGGGGATGCCTTACTGATTAATTTATTTCAAAACCTCTGTGCATTATGCCCAGCTTCGGTAATCTTCCGTTCCCATGGCGACCAATTTTTTATGATTATCGAAGAACCCCATAAAAAGACTCTCCTTGATTTTCCCGACTGTTTTGATTGTCAGGGCTATAACTATACGGTTAGTTCGGGTTTAGCAAGGTATCCTGAGAGTGCTTCAACATGGAAAGACTTAATTCTTTATTCTGAATTCGCCAAAGAAAAAGCGAAAGCATCCAAAGGAAATTCGTTACTCACGTACGAGGATATCAATTTAGAAAAGCATGAACTCCACGACTATGTAGAGAAGCACATTCATCACTTCTTGAAAGAAAACTGGTTCTACCTTCTATTTCAGCCAATTATTTCAGTGACCGAGAAAAAAATAGAAGGCTATGAAGTGCTGATGCGGTGGAATGACCCCATCTATGGGGTCATCTCGCCAAATGTTTTCATCCCCATTGCTGAAGACAGTGGCATGATCATCCCCTTAACAAAAAAATTGCTTTGCGAGTGCAAGCGGATCTTGCTCTCATCTCCATGCTATTTTGAATCGCGTTATTTAGCAATCAATATTTCGGTGATTGATTTGATCAGTGATGGGTTCATCCCTTTTTTGGCAGATCTGTTCCAAGAGGATGAAGCGCTGCTAGCAAAGTTGGAATTCGAAATTACCGAAACCTATTGCTTCAAAAATTTTGATCTCCTTAAAGAAAAATTTCAACAGCTTCAAAGCCTGGGAATAAAAATATCAATTGATGATTTTGGAACCGGCTTTTCTTCATTTGAAAAATTAGCAAATCTGAATTTTAATCGGATTAAAATTGATCAGGTGTTTATCAGAAATTTGCCTGATTCTGAAAATGATCTCCTGATCCTTCATTCGATTGCCTCTTTAGCCAAAAGTATGAGCCTAAAAACAACCGTTGAAGGTGTGATGAATCATCATCAACAAGCATGTTTGAATCAGTTTTGTTTTAATTCCTATCAGGGCTATTATTTTGCAAAACCATTACCTTTAAATGAAGCCCTGTCGGTTCGAGCTGAAGATATCGAAAGAAAATGCAAATTAAGGAGCAAAAAATGAACAAAGACGTTATTATTATCTGCGAATCCATTTACCATGGCAACACCATGAAGTTGGCTCGGGCTTTTTCCAACCGGCTGCAATGCCGCCTGATAACGGCCGATGAAGCCCTGCTCATCGATCTTAAAGCGTATCAGATTGTTGGGCTTGCCTCAGGTATATATTTTACCTCGCATCACCCCAAAATCATGGCGATCATCGATCAACTAAATGTCAACCATCAGACCTTCATCGTCTCAACTCGCGGCCGACCGTATTTAGGTAATTATCATGCCGCCATTAGAGATGCCTTAGCAAACAAAGGGGTCGAAATAATCGGCGAATTTTCAACCAAAGGTTATGACTGCACCGGACCCTTTAATCTAATCCGCGGTGGCAACATCGGCCGACCAAATGAAAAGGATCAGCTTAAGGCGATCAAATTCATCAATGAGATCCTGCCAGAATATATCCGCGATCTTACTGCTGTTCCCAATGGACGAAATGTAGCCATCACTTCACAATGTGTTGGCTGCGGCAGCTGTCAAGCGATCTGCCCGATGAACGTCTTTGCGATAACAAATAATCGCGCCGAGATAATCAATGTACATGAATGTATTCATTGCAGCCTATGTCAGCGAGGATGTCCGGAACAGGCAATCCTGATTCGTCATAGTGCCCGTGAACTAATCGCAATTGCCAAACACCACTCCAGACGAAAAAGTCTGTAGTCGATGGCTATCCTTCGTTCGGATATCAGGATACTGAGGCTATCATATTAGTACCGGGTTTTGTATTGGGATTATTTTTCCCAACAAGCTACACGGGTGAGCGATGTGCTGCACCCCTTATAAAGGAGCAAAATTATTATGAAAAGACTTGCTTGTCTTACTATCGTTTTTATCATACTACTAACATTTACTGGCTGTGAAGTTCCAAAAGGCGGCGTTATAATCAATGAAGAAATTGGAAGTAAAAAATTTGAGATTGAGTTTTCAAAGTGGAATAATGAAACCGATTGTGTGATGCCACTGAAGCAAAATGATGAGATACAGATCGAAATCATCTGCCAAAGTGGTAGCTTGTCGCTTGAAATATGCGATCAGAAAGGTATCAGAGCCTTTACCGGTACTGGCCTTGATAAAACTTCATTCAGCGTAAAAGTACCCAGTGATGGGGATTATTTGATCACGATGAAAGGTAAAGATGCGAGTGGCACTATTGATATTGAAAATTTGTCGCGGTAGTTTTCTGATCTCAAAAGTATCAGTCGGTAATGCAAACACTACTAACCCAGCAATGAGTTTCAGTTCTTTCAGTTTATGCCAGATCGATCATTGTTCGTGATTAAGAGATCATTCTAATGGTCTTTAAAAAGACCTAAAAGGCTATGACTTTCGTCATAGCCTGATCCATTGCTCGGGATGATTCATGGACTCCTGAAATTTTTCCAGGAATAAGCCCACATGATAGCCATCAGCAACGGCGTGGTGAACGGTAATCGAAAAAGGCATCATTTTTCTGCCGTTTTTTTCAAAATATCTGCCCGCCTGCAAAATAGGAAAATAATAATCAGCCTTGGCATAAGGTATCGGTGAATAACTGGTAAACTGTGTCCACGGCAACATCCCAACCATAAAGCTATTGGGCGGTGGCAGTTCCGGTTTTGCCAGAATCCCGTGGTTCCCGGAATATTGTTCCTGATCATTCAGGTAGTTTTGATAAAAGCTTTCAAAATCCGGTACATATTCTGTCCACATGTTCGACATTGTTTTGTCATCCTCGTGAAAACAGGCATAGGAGGGATGTAAGACCTCATAATACCCCAGCTTATCATCTGTTTTTGCTACTCGAAATTCCGGCTGCTCAGTTATCAGTTTTGCCACCAGATAAAGATAAGCAGGAAAAAACTTTTTCCCTGAAGTTTTAACTTTTTGATAGGTCTCAGTAATATCGATCTCCACATTTAAGTTAAACCCGGTGGGTAGCATTTCAGTAAAATAATAAAAGTATTGTCTCCGATCCCAGGTTTCAAAGTCAATGGGATGTAATTGTGTGTTCATTTTTTAGTTCTTCCTTTTGTTTATCAATCCATATTTTAAGTAAATTCGCGATGTCTTCATTTAACTCCCGCTTATAATGCCCTTTGCACAAATGCTTGCATTTACTCACAGTACCCAAAGACCATCATTGCTGCAATAATAGTACAGTTTACTGCCATACTTCTTGCCCAGCTTTCCGCCACTCATAATAGGCAGTCGTATCGCTGCTGTTTGCTCCGGATACAGCCTGACAAACATGGTTCGATCAGTCGACACATAAGCCACAAATGAAAGAAAATGGTATTTACTCATTTCATGATCAAAGGTGATATAGTATTCTCCATCATCATCCTCTACTATCGCAGTATGCTTTTCGTCGGCCGGCTTAGCCACCAGTGGAGCCAGTTTGCGTCCACAACAGGAAAGTTGCGCTTCACCAGTCGTACTGATCACATTTCCGCAGTTTGGACAAACATAAAATTTCGTCTTCTTCAAGTTTCCTGTTTCCATATCATTTAGTTCCAATTCTCCTATTAGTATTTTTTCAATATTCACCCCAAATAGTTCCGATAGCTCCCTAAGCAGCGATACATCCGGACAACCCAGACCGCGCTCCCACTTCGAGATTGTTTTATCACTGATGTGCATCCGATCGGCAACCTGTTTTTGGGTCATTTCTTTTTCATTTCGTAACGCTTTCAGTAGTATGCCTACCTTCGTGCAATCCATAATCGTACCTCCATATCAAATATCATAGCTGAACGTAAAAATTTATTCAATCAACGCTCCGTAGAGTTTGTAGCTTTTTATATTGTACATGAGACATCTAAAAAATACATCATGAAATAATTCATGATATTTTTAGCGATAGCAACAGCTTTCTGAAACCACAAGCCGACCACCAATGTCAAACAAACGTTCGAATTTGCTTGACTTTAGTGGTCGTAAATGTTATTATATTTTCATAACTTACCAGGAGGGTTACATATGGAATTCGTAGTAGATAAAAATAAAGTACATGCTATTATGAAACAGAAAAATATCAAGACACAATCAGAATTAGCGGAGAAATTAGGTGTATCAAAAAATCAATTATCTGTAATTCTGTCAGACAAAAGCAACCCTTTAAAGCGTAATTATCAAAAGTTATGTGAAGTTCTTGAAGTGAGGCCGATGGATATCATCGTTCCTAAAGATCGTATTAAAAAAAGGATCGAGAAACAGCAAATGATTTCCGAATGCGAATTAACTTATGTTGATGTCAGCACGATCTCAGCTAATCGAAGCTATCATTCAATTGAACTTTTTGCAGGCGCAGGCGGTTTAGCACTGGGTTTGGAAAAGGCGGGATTTGATGTAAAAGGGTTAGTTGAAATTGATAAGTACGCCGCCCAAACCTTGCGCGAAAATCGACCAGATTGGAACGTGATTGAGGATGATATTGTTTCGGTATCTGAAAAAGGCATTAGAAATTACTTGCGTTCTGATTGCAAAATTGATTTTATTTCAGGTGGATACCCGTGTCAGGCCTTTAGTTATGCCGGTCATAAATTAGGTCTCGACGATGTACGTGGAACAATGTTCTTTTATTTCGCAAAAATAATTAATGATTTGAAACCGAAAATATTTTTAGCTGAAAATGTCAAGGGTTTAACAACACACGATAATGGTAAAACCCTGCAAACCATGATCAGTATCTATGAAAATATGGGCTATAATGTGACCTGGCATGTTTTAAAAGCAACGGATTACGGTGTCGCACAAAAGCGGGAGCGCGTTGTTATAATTGGAATTTCAAAAGACATTGATGTGCCTTATCGACTCCCAAAAGAGTATGAATACAAACCAGTTTTGAAAGATGCCTTAAAAAACGTTCCGCTTTCGATCGGCGCAAAATATCCTGAAAATAAGTGCAAGGTACTAGACTTAGTTCCAGCTGGAGGCTATTGGCGAGACTTGCCGAAAGATATTGCTAAAGCCTATATGGGAAAAAGCTACTATTCTGGTGGTGGAAGAACGGGCATGGCAAGAAGAATTTCTTGGAATGAACCAAGCTTGACCTTAACTTGCAGCCCCGCTCAAAAGCAAACTGAAAGGTGTCATCCTGAAGAAACCAGACCATTTACAGTACGAGAATATGCCCGAATTCAAAGTTTCCCAGATGAATGGCAGTTTTCAGGTTCAATGGCACAGCAGTATAAACAGATCGGCAATGCCGTCCCTGTAGAATTTGCAACTGCGATTGGATTATCAATCATCGATGTATTAAACAAAGCAGAGCTTTAAAGCTCTGCTTTATCAATTTCAATTGCTAATTTTTCAATAACGGAATTAAGCAATGCACGACCATCATATTCAGCAGCAACTTCGTCAATCGCAGCGGTTAACTCGTTATAAAAGTCAGCATCGCCGGTCAAACGAAACCAGAAATCCTGACCAATATAAACAGGATAAACTTCTTGTATTTTTTTATAATGATTACTCAGATCCTTCTCTTTTCCATAGAAAACTCCCACAATTAAATCGTTAAAACCAATGTTGAGATTATTGGTCCTCGCTAAATTTTTCACTCCTGAAAAATGATCTGAAATAGTTTTGACATCGTCCTTGTTTATGGTATTCGGGCCTGCTTTAATTTGGCAATATTTTTTTCTCCCATCAGTAAAATCTTCGAATTCAATATCAATACCTGAAGTTGTTGATGCAAACCCCGATAAGATATTGCTACAAAACTTTTGTAACTTTGTGCCGAAGGTCGTATTGATTGAGGTGCCTAGAACTCGTGCGTAAACTAAAGCGGTTGCTTTGCTTTTTGAAGAACCATCACCTAATAAAATGTTAGCTTTGTAACTATCTAAAAATGGATTAAGGTTAAATTCATTCAAATGTTCAAGTTTTTTGGTGTTTTTTCGATGACTTTCGGCAATCTCTTCCCTGAAAAATTTTTTCCAGTTCTGAATAATCTCCAATTTATGTTTGCGTGCTGCAATAATATTATCAAGGCCATCCTGCCCAAGTTGTTGATATAAAATAAACTCCGATTCACTTAAACCAAAATCATTATATTGACTACTTCCTTCACAGATACAATCTACCTGTTTATTAAATTCATCAAAAGCTATTTCATTATTCATATATTGCTCAAAGAGAGTTTTTTTCACAGCAAACCTCCGGTGACTAAAATTGTGAACTTTATTATACTTTAAGCGTCGATAAAAGTAAACTATGCTTAATCTCGCGCCAGAAATTCAACAATATTCTGATGTTAATCCCATTTCGGCTCCGATCAAAGACTTCCATCGTCAGCATATATTTGGGGAAATTATCGTTAATCACTTCAAGCGGGCTGACTCTTACAATGGTGGTTTCTTCTGCCTATCGTCATCCATTCTCAAATTTAATTCCAACCTTAACCGATTTTAGTTTATTTCAAACAGTAATGGTGTGTGATCCTGGCGTGGTCCTGAATCAATCATTTCTGATTTAATGACGCGATCGACAAGGCGGTCACTGACCAGCCAGTAATCAATTCTCCAGCCCGAATTATTCACTTTGCTTGTTTTTACCCGCTGAGCCCACCAGGAATAAACTCCGGTCACATCGCCATGAAGGCGGCGAAAGGTATCGGTAAAGCCTTTGGCCAGGAGCTCGCTAAAGCCCTGCCGTTCCTCATCGGTAAAGCCCGCCGAATGGCGGTTATTCTCAGGGTGAGCCAAATCAATTTCCTGATGGGCGACGTTAAAATCTCCAGTTGCAATGACCGGCTTTTTTTGATCTAAAGCGGCCAGATAATCGGCATACTTTTTGTCCCAAGTTTGTCGATCAGCCAGACGATTCAAGCCGTCCCCAGCATTCGGGGTATAAACCTGAGTCAGGAAAAAATCATCAAATTCCAAGGTGATGATGCGACCTTCTGCATCCATGGTGCCTGGTGCGTCAATCACCGGCATGGTAACGGTTGGGGTCAGATCCTTCTGATATAAAAACATGGTTCCGGCATAACCCTTGCGAGCCGGTTCGACTGAACTGTTCCAGACAATTTCATAATCTGAAAATAGGTCGCTCAGAATTTCAAAGTGTTTTTTTGTCGGTCCCTTACTCGGTAGCTTTGTTTCTTGGATAGCAATCACTTGTGGCTGGTGCTCAATAATGCTCTCCAATACCCGCTGTGATAATAGCGCCCGTGCTGATTCACCGGTTAATGCCGCATTTAATGAGTCAATGTTCCATGAAATAAACTTCAATCTATTTTCTCCTCATAGCCTATGTTTAAAACAGCGTTTCCTTGTTTAAACATGTTATTTTTTTATTATTTATCATCTCATAAAATCCATGCAGAAACAATTAATTTTCTTTAGATCTCACCAATCTGATAATTCCCCTTGTAAATATTCCCCAGCCCGCCGTCGATGGAGATGGGATCCCCTGATTTGAAGCGATGCCCATTGATGGTACATTCTTTGGTTGAATCATTAACTTCGAGACCCTTGCATTTAACAATACAGACCTTGCCGACGCTGGCGGCGGCCACCGCGGCATGGGAGGTAACCCCGCCCTTGGCCGTAATCAGACCGTCACAGACAAAGATTAGCGGAATATCATCGGGCACGGTGTCCGGCCGCACCAGAATAATTTTTGACTCAGGAGCGTTTTGTTTTAAGCTTTCCATATCGGCCATATCAAAGGCCAAAAGTCCTGACAACACGGCACTGCTCATGCCGATGCCGTGACCGACCAGTTCCATTTCATGAGGTGCCAGCAGAAAACCGGAAAAGGAAGTTTGTTTTTTGAGCTTCTGATTCCTAGTCTGCAGAATATACAAATCATCAGGGTGCTCGGATTCAAAGGTAAATTCTATTTCCTGGTGGACAAAGCCATACTCTTCGATCAGCCGTCCGGCATAACCGATCAGAGCCATATAGATTTTAGGGAATCCCGACTCTAGTGACATACTACTGTCCTGATAATCCCGGTTTCTTTGCGACTCGCTAATGGGCAGGGTATTGACCAGTCCGGAAACCACATCTTCGCCTTGACTGCAGAGGGCAAAATCGCCATAGAGATTAATCCCGGCACACCCGTTAAAGGGACTGCTGGTAAACACCACCCCAGTGCCGGAGCGAGCCGAGCGGTTCCCCAGCACCATTTTCTGAACTACCACGGCGGTTCCCCAGTCCTTTGCAATCTGCAGATGGTCGCGATAGTAAACCGCACTTTGGGAAAACCAGGAGTCTAAAACTGAGCGAATCGCCTGTTTTAGCTGCTGAAACAGGTTGCTTTCGATTTCGATGTCATAGTCATTTAGAACCATTTTATAGCCGTAAGCGACGGCCTTCATCTGATCGGGACTAAAATTGATTTTGAGATCGACGTCCCATTGTTGCTTGTGTTTCTGCATCACCCGGTCAAAAACATCGCGGTCGATCCCGTAAGCCATCCCCCAACTCTGGAGAAAACGGCGGTAACAATCCCAGGCCGTCCAGCCACAGCCCTCTCTTTGGCTAAAGGCTTGGGCGATTTCGTCATTCATCCCGACATTCAAAAATGTTTTCATCGCTCCCGGCAAAGAAATCGACGAGCCCGAGCGGATCGAGAAGAATAAGGGATTGTCGGCATTACCAAACGATTGCCCCGTAATTTTCTCGATGACTGCAATATGCTTCTCAATACGCAAATCCATATCACGCATCATATCCGGGTGACCTTCAATGGTTTCCTTATGCCTGAATACTTCGGTGGTAATTACAAATCCTGGTGGCACATGAAATCCATAGGTAATCAGTTTTTTTAGAAAATAGGCCTTGGCTCCCAAAAAAACCGGATTGTCAATTTCTGCGGTGCTTTCGGTCAGCAGACTAAAGGTGATGTCCGGGTCATAGGTCATCATGCTTTCAATAAAGGTGCTCGAATAGTTTTTCATCATGCTTCGAAGCCCGTTGATGGTGTCGGTGATAAAGTTATCCAGATCCTGAACCAAAAAAGCGGTCGACAGGTTGTCGCGCAGAAATTTCTCTGATTCGATGTGATAGAACTTGCGGCTGTCTCCAGCCATTTCCACCTGTTTTGAAGCGAGAACCTGGGGAATAATAACCTTCATCGGGATTTCAAAGAGATCAAAAAAATATTCACTGATCATTTGTTTAATATCATTGGCCATAAACTGAAAAATATTGATGTACTGGTGGATCGAAAAGCTGGGCGAGGCCAGCCCAAATTTAAGCATATCCAAATGGGAATTAAAGCCTTGATTGTAAATACCATCCAGCTCCAGCCCATCCTTAAATAGCAGCAGGATCTGATAAATCTGACGAAAGGTTTTGGCGGTAATGTATTCTGCATTAAAAGGCTGGGTGACCTGAGTCATCAGTTTTGCAACCGTTCTTTCGAGCCGGTACATCAGACCCAGGGCATCAAATTTAGGCTCCACATATTCGCCGTACATCGAGGGAATATCGGCCGCGATGTGCCGCTTGTAATAGATGTTCTCTGAGGCTTCACTGGGACGGGGATCCTGAATAATCAATTTGAGATGGTTCATGTGTTGATAAATCTGGCGAATCGATGCTTCCTTATCGCCTTTTTTAAGACTTTCTTTTAATTCGGTCAAATCCCCAGTCAGATGGGGGCTGTAACCGCTGAGCATGACCAGGACATCGTCAAATTCAAAGGAATATTTTTCCAGCAGCAGGAAGTAAACCCTGAAAAGATAAAGCACCCGTTTGCTGTCGAGCGATTGGTCTGATCCAAAAGCTTGCAACACCTCCTGGATTATATCAATATCCAAACGGAGCAACTCGGTTGGGGGGGCTTTTAATTCCTGGCAAAGTCGAATCATCGTTTGATGAGGTCGGATAAACCATGGGCTGTTCTGATCGAGACCTTCATAAATTTCCTGGGGGATCAGCTCTTGTAGCGGTTCCTTATTGCCGTCATACCAGTAGGTGATGATTTTCCGGGCCAGATCGATATGGGTATTGTTGCTTTCGATATGAATCTGCTTGCGCATAAAATGGATCAGCCGGTCTTTGCGGCGGGAAGCCTCATCAATGGCAGTTGTCACATCCCGAAGCTCACCCTCAGCGCCGATTTCCCGAAAATAGACCGGAAAGATCCGCGCCAGTTGTTTGATTTCCCGATAAACCGGCGTGATCTGGCCATTTAACAGCCGGGTAATATCCCGCTGAAAAAGATCGGTGTCGGAAATAAAGATCCCGCCCAGCTTGAGGTTGACAATCAGGGCTGCCAACAGGACCCGCATGGCTCGGGGGTTTTCTTCAATTAACTCCAGCCAGACCCGAATGTTTTTGACGTGATTGGAATCAATCAGAATCTGCCAGTCGCTGTTGAGACTTAATTTCCCCGGGTAGTTAAAGCCGAGACTGATCAGCGCTTTGGTGAAATAGTCAATATTGGTGGCATCCCCGGTGGCAATAATTTCTTTGCCGAGGGTGAGAATGCAATCCAGTACGGTGCCGCCATGGTCCACATTAAGTTCCTGAAACTCGGCCATAATGGTATTAATAAATTCGGTGATATCGTTAGCATCCAGTTCATCAAAGATGTTGCGCAGATTGCGGTTGATATCATAAATCAGATGGTCGTTCAGAGTTGCCATGCCGGGTAAATGCAGCAGATAATACAAATAGTAGATGGTTTCTAAATGGGTAGGGAATTTTTCTGAGAAACTACGGAAATAAGCGGCAATGTCATTAAAAAAAGGCAGCTTCTGAAGCTCACTCCAATTGCTGGCCTGTTGGCGCTGGGCTCTGAGCTCCCCAAAAAAGACATGTCCGATGGCCTGGATGTCTTCTACCTTCATATGGGGAAAAAGTTTTTGCCGGGAATCAAACCACGTATCAGCCAGGGAGCTTTGATCCCAGTAATCAATGCACTGATCGAGCAAGTTTGTGGTGATCTCTACCAGCGTTGCGCTAAATTCTGGTTCCGCCGCCACCTTATTCAAATAAATTTTAAATACGCCGGAATTTTTGACATAAAGAAGTTCGTGCTGAGCCATGTCTTCTTTGAGAACATCAATGCACAAAGAAATTATTGCTTTGGGATATTCGTCAAGATTGGCCAGGCGATCCATAAACCGGATCAATACCTGACTGAGCAAGACTCGTTGGCTGTCTTTTAGTTTAGAATCCAGCACTGACCGGATCATCTCCACCAGTACCGCCAAGGCCTTCTCGGATTCTTCCAGCTGATGGTAGAGCCAGAGATCGCCAAGACAAATGGTCTGCAGCGACTCAATGACATAACGATTGTTGCGATACTTATGATTGAGCTCAACTAAAAATTCCTGGGTACGCTTATGAATCCCCCAGTAGTCTTTTGATAATTCGCCGAACCATCGCTGAATTTCCGGGATCTCGGTGACACTTTCCCGGGTCTGATTAAGATTGGCCTCTAAAGCCTTGGAAGAAAACACGTTTGCCATTTTTCTATCCCCCTGATTACAATCGATTCGCTTAAATAATTATTTTCACCGTATTTCGATCCGCTTCATTGGTCACGCTAAAGGATTTGGCGTAATTTTTAATGATCGCCAATGATAGCTCATTCTCCTCTGCCTTTTCTAGTTCATAGGCATCACCTGCAAAGCTGGCCTCGATGGTGATCTCACCACTTAAATCTGAATACTCCACCAAAAGTGTTACCCTGGTCTTGGGAAACTCCCGCAGCAAGATCGCCAGGATCAGTTCCTCACAAACCAATTGAACATTCATAATCTGCCGATCGGTAAACATCTGCTTTTTAAGGAAGGTTTCGATTTTGGCATTGAGTTCATAGAGGTCAAAGCCGCTGCCCGCCGCGATATATTCAAAGGACGAAATTTTTCTTATAAACGCCCGGGTTCTGGCCTTCTTGGGATGGTCAAATATTTCTGCCGGTGTTCCGTCTTCGTAGATCCCCTTTTCATCCATATAAAAGACCCGGCTAGAAACATCGCGGGCAAACTTCATCTCATGGGTCACAATCATCATCGTCATCCCGCTTGATGCCAGCTTGCGGATAACCCCCAGAACCTCACTGACCATGGTGGGATCCAAGGCCGAGGTGGGTTCGTCAAACAAAACAATCTCCGGTTTCATCGCCAGGGTTCTGGCAATCGCCGCCCGCTGTTTCTGGCCACCCGATAATTCGTCGGGAAAGGCCAGTGCTTTTGACCGGAGCCCGACCATTTCCAGATAAGCCAGCCCTTCATCATAAGCCTGTTGCCGGGGCATTTTTAATAAATTAACCGGCCCTAGCATCAGGTTTTCAATGATCATCAGATGGGAAAAGAGGTTAAAAGACTGAAACACCATCCCCATTTTCTGGCGCAGTCCCGAGACATCGGCATTTTTAGTCAGGATGTTTTGGCCATCAATGACAATCTCGCCACTTGTCGGGGTTTCCAGCAGGTTGATGCAGCGCAGAAAGGTTGACTTGCCGCAGCCCGATGGCCCGATGATCGAAATCACTTCGCCTTCTTTTATCTCGGTGCTGATGTTCTTAAGCACTTCTAATTCTCCAAAGCTTTTGGACAAACCATTAATTGTTATCATTCTGCCACCTCCGCTACACTTACTTCTGGATCAACAATCCCTTTGACCAGCCGTTTCCGGCGTTTAGGATCAATCGAAACTTCAATTTTTCCCAGCGCGATAATAAACAGGTAGGTGATCACAAAATAAATAAAAGCAGTCACAAAGAGCGGGAAAAAGGCATCAAAGGTACGGCTCCTAATGATATCTGTCATCTTGGTCAAATCCTGAATGGCAATATAACCGACCACCGAGGTCATTTTTACCATGCTGATAAATTCACCCTTGAAAATCGGCAGAATATGACGCAGCGCCTGGGGCAAGGTGACCTTAAAAAAGCTGGATACTCTAGTAAATCCCAAGGCATAGGCAGCCTCTAGCTGTCCCTTGTCGGTGGCATCGATGGCGGTTCTAAATATCTCTGCTGAATAGGCGGCGAAATTAATCGAGAAACCCACCACGGCGATGAGAATCGGGGCAATATCGACTGAGGCAAACAAAATATAATAAAGGATCATCAGGGTTAGCACAATCGGCACCCCCTGAATCAGCCGGATATAAACAATCGCCAGCCCGGACAATATCTTTGACCGGGATCTGCGCATGGCACAGATTACCGCCCCCAGAATGCTACCAAATAATAGTGACAACATCGAAATGACGATGGTCGTCCACAACCCCTGCAGAACCAACTTATAGCGATCTTCGACAATAAAGGTTTTGTTAAAACTATCCTGAAGCGAGCTAAAAAAGCCGGTCAGGAATAAGCCCTCTCCCGAAGCGCTACCAGGATATGCTTTATTCTTAACAAGCGCCACGGCGCGATCTGATTTAAGCGGTGTCAGGAATCGGATCGACTCTGCTCGTTCCGGTGTATAGGCCAGGTAGAAAGCCAGGTCAATCTTGCCAGAGGTAAGGCTGGGAATAAGGGCTGAAAAATCCATCGTTTTAAGATCTAAATTCATTCCCAGTTTGGCTGCCAGGATTCTGGCCAGATCGACTTCCAGTCCCACCAGCGCATTATCTTTATAGTAGGAATAAGGGTAATCGTCGCCGAGAACACCCGCTACCAAGGTGCCATTCTCACCCGTCAAGGTAACCGGCGTCAGCACCTTTTGGGCCTCATCACTGCTCATCCATTTCTTTGTTAAAGCATCCAATGAACCATCAGCAATCATGCTTTTCACTGCCGCATCGAGCTTGTCCCCCAGCTCAGTGCTGGTTTTGCTCATTCCAATAGCAGCTGAGTTATCCGCATACGGCGCCAAGGCCAGTAGGTCGGGATTTTGTTCGATGATCTCAGCTACCTTGGACTCACTGGTCAGCATCGCATCAATCCGATCGGCTTTCAGGGCTTCTGTCATCGCTGAAAAATCGTTGAATTCATATTCCTTTGCATCATACAGGGGACGGAAATTATCGATGTGCACCATCCCGGTAATAAAGCCCACCCGTTTGCCGTTAAGTTCATCGTTGCTGGTGATGGTATCGTCGGCCGCTTCTAAATTTCCGGCATACATGCTTTTTCGCACCATCACGCTGTTATGAAGCACCACATAGGCATCACTGTAAAGCACTTCCTGTCCCCGTTCATCGGTTTTAAAGAAGTCCGAGATGATAATATCCCCTTTGCCGCTTTGGAGCGCCGGGATCATCGCGGCATAATCCATGGTAATGATTGTATAATCGAAGTTGGCATAGTTAGCAAGGCGCTTGATAAACTCAATGTCATAACCAGTAAGCTCGCCATTTTCATAATAATTCATTGGTTCGGTCATGCCGTTGGTAATGATTGTCAGCTTCTTCTCCGGATTCTGGGGTTTGGGAATATCAGGCATCACGCCACCAATGTTATCAATCCAGCGGGTCACCATTTCATCGGCGGTGCCATCCTGATGAAGCTGTTTAATAAAAGCATTGACCTGGTCATTAAGCCCCGTATCACTCAACCTGACCACAGTAGCAATTTCAATATTGCCGAGTTCCTCTGGAAGTTTAACCAGATCAGGATTGCTAAGCAGAATTCGGTCAACCCCGGAGCTGTCATAAATAACCGCCGTGGCCTTGCCACTTTTAAGCGCCGCCACCCCATCAATAAACTGGGTAAAATAAGAGATCTCGGCATTGGGCATAAACGCTTTAGCCACTTCTTCTGGCGGTGTTCCCTCAGGAACACCGATGATATAGCCGGCCTGGTTTAAGTCACTGCTGCTACTGATCTTCGCTTCATCTGCGGCTGAACAACCGCTGATCAATATGATTACAAACCCTAACATTAAGGCCAAAAGTTTTCGTCTACTGGGCATTGCCGCCTCCTCAATTCTGTCTTTTTTACAACCAATCCCGGTGATCGGGATCATAACCCTTGGTTTAACCAGTAAATACTTCATGTTCACGATCCCAAAATTTGCCTGTTATTCTGTCGGATGACTTAACTTACATATTTTTTTATCGACAAAATATTTTTGCTTTCTTCAAAGCGATAGTCCACCTCATCCATGGTTTTTTTAACCATCAGCACACCTAGCCCCCCGATTTGACGCTCTTCAGCCGTCAATGTGATGTCCGGATCGGGGTTATCAAGGGGATTGAATGACTTACCATAGTCAATAAACTGGATCTCTACCAGTGGCGGGTTACCATAGGCATCAAATTGAATGATTACCTCGCCGTCATCTGGAGCATAGGCATAGTGGGCAATGTTTGTATATATCTCTTCTACCGCCAAATCAACCTGAAAGATCATTTTCATACCGGCACCAACTGCCTCCAGTTCGGCATCGATAAATTCGAGAATCTCAGGCAAATTTTTTGTCGACGCATCAACGATTAATTTCTTCATATTATTGATCTCCTTTACTGTTGGTTAACAAATCTACCGGAGTACCCATCACGTCAATCGTTTTTATGGAATGAAATCCGAGCCTCTCGTAAAATTTCTGATTGTCCTTGATATTGCTATTTTCCAAATAAATGGGACAGTCACTAAACTTTTTAATATCATATTCCATCAGTGCCCGACCCGCACCTTTTCTCACCGAAGCGATCATAAATAGATAATGATGCTCTTTGTTGTAATGATACCGCTCGGTGATCAACGCTTCATTCTTGACCATGATCAAACTTTTGATCTGCGCCAGCATCAGGAATTTGATTAACTCTTTAAACATTCCACTGGCAAGGGCACTGCGGATACTAAAAAAGGGTCTGCCCTTGTGGTTCCAAATAGAGACCCCGACTATTTCATCCTCAGCAACTGCCACATGAATCTCCCCATTGCGATTGTAGTAGTCAACCATCAATTTGATGTATCGGCAAAGATCTTTCTCATTTTGAAACACGGCTAGATAGAGGGGATCGTTCTTAAAGGCATTGCACAAGACATCAGCTGCCTTTTTTAAGTTGCTTTTATCTAACTTTTTGTCCCCTATTGTTATCATATGTACCTCAAGAAAATATCGTTATTGAGTTCAAAAAGTGTTACCTTATCTTTGGACCAAATCGGCTTTCCCCCAAGATATAGCATATTATTAACACCATCGGCGGTGATTGCAAAAGCGATTATTTTTCCAATCGGACAGCCTTCGATGTTTTTTTTCTTCAGATAATCCCTGATTGAATTGACTAATAAGTTTGAAACTCCCTGCTGTTGAAACGCCTGCTCAACAACTATATCAAACAATAGAATATCGTTATCCCTTCCCTTTTCTAAGGGAATCACTTCTGTGTCGTTCAGATTGTCATCGATATACTCCTGGTTATCGACAGCCCGTTGATAAATGCCGGAATCGACACTGAAAAAACAGGTAAAACCAATCAGCACATTATCAGCGAATGCCGCAATAAAACCGTCTTTAAATTTTAAAAATCGTTTTTCTGCCATCCCTTCATTTGATATGATGTTATCTCCGAAGCTTTTACGATCTAACTCCATAATGGCTTCAAAGTCCTGCATCGATAAACGCTCACCCTGCTTTATAAGAATATCCATTTTTCTACTCCTCAAGCTTAAATCCCAGCATGGTGATATCATCAAACTGTGGTTCGGTATCGGCAAATTCATCCACATCTGCTAAGATATCAGCGCACAGGGATTTAATATCATGCTCGTCTTTTGAAGCAACCAAAGTTTTCAGACGTTCCAGTCCATAAAACTCATTTTTGGTATTATTCGCCTCAGGGATTCCATCGGTATAGAGATAGATGATATCGCCTTTTTCGATTTGCGATTCATTCATCTTGTATTTTGCCGTTTCCATGCCGGCGCAGACAAATCCTTTCTTGCCGGTAAGCATTTCAACGGTGCCATCTTTTTTCCAGATTATTGCTGGATCATGTCCGGCATCACACCACTGGAAGACCCCTGTTTTGACGTTAATAACAGCAATCAGCAAGGTCACAAACATGCCCTGTTCGTTGTTGTTGCACAGGTTGATATTGGCTTCAGTCATGACCTCATCGACAGGCAAGCGTCTGAGCACCAGGTCTTTTACCGTTGCTTTAGTCATCGCCATAAACAAAGCCGCTGGAACCCCTTTTCCGGAAACATCCCCAATGGTGATGCAAAAGTGATCATCATCGACGAAAAAGAAGTCATAAAAGTCGCCGCCCACATCTTTAGCCGACCGCATCGAGGCATAAAGGGTAAACTCGTTTCTGTCGGGATACTCAAAATTCCGGGGCAGCATCCCTTCCTGAATCAGGGTGGCAATCCGCAGCTCGGTTTCAATCCGCTCTCGCTCAGAAGTGGCACTGGTCAGTTCTTTGATATAACGGATAATATCACTGGTCATCTTGTTGAAGGCTTCGGCCAAAATTTCGATTTCATCACCCGTTCTTACTTCGATATTCAAAGCGACAATCTCACTGAGGTTATCATCGATATTGGTATTGACAAAATCGGTAGCATTATCAACAATCACCTGCAAGGGATCAATAATCGATTTGTTGAGAAATAACAGATAAATGGTGATAAACAGAATTAAGATCAGTGCAGCAATGAAAGAAACCAGAATAATATAATTAAGAAGGGTTGAATCGATATCATCCATAGACATATCTGCCCCAACAATCAAAACCGCATTCCCTTGCGCGTCTTTTAACACATTAACTGCAGAAATCAGATATCCAAACTCGCTTTCATTTGTGATAATTGTCTTAATTTTCTCAGAACCGGAAAAAAACTGATTAGCGGCATCAATGTCTTCCTGCGGAAAATAGTCCGCACCCAAAAAATCACCAAATACAAAATGACCGATCGTCCCCGGTTTAGTTCCCTGACCAAAAACTTCAAACCCCTTTTCAGTGGGTACGTAGGCATAGAGGTATTCCAACTGGTTCTGTTCCTGAATGATCTGCAACTCTTTAATAAACAATTCATAATCAGCATCGGTCTGGCCGGTTTCAAAATACTGGTTGACCTTATCAACCGGAACAAGGACTGAAGCCGTATTCACCAATGCGGTGATATGTTCTTCATAGCGCTTAAACATCGAATCCCGATAACTGAAATAAGAAACCAGCACAATCACCAGCGACAACACCAGTGCCAGAATCATACTGGCTGAGGCAAACTTGGTTTTTAAACTGATTCGACGAATACTTTTTTGTTCTTTCATATATGCCACCTTTTTTATAGAATAATAAGCAAATTGTTAAATACCAGGGTTCGGTTATAGGCAAAGGATTTTGCCTTTTTACGGACGATCGATACGCCCAGATAATCAAGCGCTTCATCCGGTTTTTCGGATTCTTCAAAAGGATTGTAGCTGGTGCTGTCATCCCTGAGCCGAATATAGATATCCTCTTCAAATAGCGCGATTTTTATATGAATATAATGCGGTTTGCCATCATTAAAACCGAAATTAATAATATTAGCTGCCAATTCTTCAATGGTCAGGTTAATGAAATAGGCGTTCTTACTGTCAATATCCAACCGTTCGCAGAAGGCCTCAATTTCGATTACACATTTTTCCAGCTCTTTAATATCAGAAGAAAGGGTGGTTTCATATAGTTTATCCTTAGCAATAATCGGTTCCTTAAATAATAGCAGATTTCGGTAACCACCCTGTTTCTTGATAACTAAAGCCGCAAAGAGCAGGATCACCATGGTAGCCGTTTCCGCCGCCACAATTGCTAATGCTGTTCCGCGCACTCCAAAAACCGGAATAAAACCGGCCGAAAAAACGATCAGTAGCAATAATCCCCGCATAAAGTAAATCAACCCCGCCAGGGTCGGGCGCTTAATGGTCTGATAAAAGTGTGCCATAACACAGTTAAAACAGGTTTGCACTACCCCGAAGGCAAAGATTCGGATGGTCTGAGCGACCAGTGGCAGATTTTCCGCTACTCCAAACATGGCCGCAATCGGTTCTGCCAAGATAAGCAAAAACAGGGCGCATAAGGCACTGAGTAAGACCGCTGTCTTTAAAGACAATCTCATGGTGTTATAAACCCCTTCGGTATCCTTCTCGCCGGCAAAGGTTGCCACCAGCGGTGCCAGCGCCAATGAAATACCATCAAAGATGGCATAGGCAAACAGCGATACATTAAAAAGGATATTATAGACAGCCAGTCCCCCCACCTCCGCTGTCACACTGAGTAAATTATTGATGACGATCAGGGTGATTCCCTGATAAATAAAGGCCGATGCAATCCCGAAACCACCCTGAAAAAGCTGATAGCCCGCTTTTGGGCTAAGGGAAGTCTGACATAATTTAAGGTGGTTATGTTTTTTAAAAAAGTGCTGTGAATAGATGATAATCGCACACGACTGTCCGATAATCATAGCCAGTGCCCCGCCAAACACGCCCATATTCAGGCCAAAGATGAAGACGAGATCCAACACCAGATTCACTACCACCGAGACAGTAATCCCCAGGGTCGATAAAAACGGATCAGCGTCACTGCGAATCAGTAGCGACATCACCGGAGCCACAATAAATATCGGTGCTGCGAGCACAATCGGCCACATATAGTCGCTGGCCGTCGCAATTCCCGCCCCGCCGGTGAGGCTAATAATGGTCGGCAGAAAGAGGCTTCCCATGACCGCAATAATGACTCCCACTGCCACGGCAAAAAACATTGCCACGGTAAAATAAGATCTAATTCCATCTTTATCCTCGGCTCCAATGGACTCCGATACTTTTAGCGATCCACCGACTCCAAAGGCGTAGCCGAACAGGTTATAAACCGCATATACCGGCATTGAAACTGCCAGTACCGACAAGCCAATCGTTCCAAAGGCATTACCCAGAATGATCGCATCGACAAAAGTTCCCAGCACCACCCCAGCCGAGGAAAGGATGCTATTGATAACAAATATACGAAAAGCCTTGTTAACAAAATGTTGATTATTCATGATGCCTTCTCTCCACGCTCCACTTTTTTCATTCTTAATAAACTATATCTGAGGGAACTGCTCATTGATCGATTATCAAATGATCGAGTCGCTAACAAAATCATCCCATCAGAAAAAAGTTATACGTTGCTATTATAGCATATATTATTCATGCTTTGTCCAAGATTTACTTAATTAATTGTGAAGTTTTGTAAAAATTTCTAATAGATCAGCTTTAATTTTGACATCAAAAAAGCCTGAGTATCACCTCAGACTTTTTCTAATCGTCTTCATTTGAAAAATAAACACGTTAATCATTCGATTAGCATCACCCATACTTCCATCTTCGTTGTCTTCGGGTCATGACTGGCATACCGTTCTATCGCAAAAGGCATGGTCTTTAATTGATGTTTGGGTAACCATGTTTCAAATAAATATTTATGCGCCTTATAAACGGCATCCATGACAAGATGTTCAAAGTCCTCAGCTTCAAATTGGCAGACAATATATTCCCCTTTTGATAGTTTCCATGAAACGTAGCCATCCGGAGTTTCCTCAGAATCTGCCGCTGCTCCAGCAAAATAGCTGTAGTGCCCTGCTTTTTCGCTTCCATAAGCGACCCCGATCTCATCACCCTCAGGCATAATCCCGATCACTTTCGATTTTTGATGATGAAACCTATCCCACAGGATACCCAGAACGTCAATACCAGTATTGCCGCCGCCCGGCATTTCTTCGATTCGTTCCGCTGTGGTGAGACCAATAAAATATTCTGGTTTCGTCAACTTTAAACGACTGATTTCGATGACAATACCCTCTGTAATAAGCGGTATATTTTCATCAATCAGAACATAATTAAGTAGCAACTGGGGTTTTGCAAAATTATTTAAGCGTACTGGATTGCCCCGATATTCTTCCGGCGTCATTCCAAAAGCCTGTTTAAAAGCCCTGGTAAAACTGGTGTGCGATGAAAAACCAAAATCGAGAGCAATGTCCAGAATCCGTTTCTGACTGCTTATCAGCCTTTCTGATGCGCCTGCCAGCCTCCTGAGTTTGATATACTCATTCACCGGTTTTTTCACCAATCGACTAAAAAGTCGTTGATAGTAAAATGGAGACAGGGCTGCGATTTCAGCTAAAGCCTCAATGCGCAATTCATCAGCAAGATGATCCTCAATATAATCAACCGTTTTTTGTATTTGTTCCCATGCGTGCATTATAAGCACCTCCTTTTAAGCATAGAATAGCATGCTCACATACCCTTCGCTTGATCGCCAATGCTCTGTTTCTATTTTACCACCTTAGACGTCTTAACCAGCCAAATAATTTTTGTTTACATCTTTTTCACCAGTCGCTTTTACTTCAGATAGCCTCTTTTACGATTGAAATCTATATTAGAATTTCTTAATGATTTCTTAACTCAGAACCATTTCAAGATAGCTTTAAGCATTAGACTATATATTATGACTAAGCAAAGCCTCATCAAACACTTAACCTATTCCAACCTTTCATGAAAGCAACGGTCTCATCAAAGAGCGTTGTTTTTATTTTTTGAATAGTTGCACCCTCAGTAATAACTCGCTAAATTTATTAATAGTCAATTCGTTTAAAAAATGATAGAATATAACAATTATGAATTCTCATTTTAGCATCATTTTTCATTGAATAAATCTATTCCTAAACTTAGTGGAGGTAACCATCTTGCGAATCACCAGAGACGAATTTCACGGACGTATAAAATTATCAAAAAAAGAGAGCGCGGATACCAGTACAGAAAAACCTTCAGAAACCCCGGCGCCTTCCGAATCGACATTAAGCGCTTCTACGAATCTTCCCAAAAAGAACAAAAACAAGGGCGATTTAACCACGAAGTTATCGGATTCTGAAATTAAAAAGCAATTATTAATCTTAGCTGAAGAAACAATCAATCAATTATCGGACCCCAACAAAGTACTGCGCGATGTCGAAGATATCTATCTCATTTTTAAAGGGCAGATGATGGTCATCAACAAGTGCCGCTTACTTTCTGTCAGTGAACAACAGGAGCAGAACGCCCAGGTATATGCCTGCTACTATAAAAAGAAGTTTGAGCTAAAAAAACTGGAAATGCAAAAAAAGAAAGCCTGAGTTTTCAGTTCTGCTGACTATTTTAAAATCCTTATGTGCAATCGAAACAAAAACCATGGCGCTAAACGCGCGCCATGGTTTTTTTCGTGATTGTGGGTCTTCTCTTTACTTCAGATACGACTAAGCAAGCCGTTTGCCCGACTCACTGCAGGCTTTTAAGCAGTCTTCGTCGGGAATTATCATTAATTTAAATCCATCATCACCTTAAAAGTGCGGAAATTTTAATATCCTCAACTTTATTCTAATGCTTCTCTGACATTTTTCAATTCCTGGATAATGGCGATATTCTGGGGACAATGCGCTTCACATTTTCGACACTCAACGCAATTAGAGGCTTTAGCATCTTTGGGAAACATCGTAGCATAGAGAGATTTGGCCTTTTCCAGTGTATCAAACAAATAGGCATTGTTATAAAGCGAAAAATGTCCCGGGATATCGACCCCGGATGGACACGGCATACAATACCGGCAATTTGTACAGTTGACCTTCATCTTTGCCATTATTGTTATCCTGGCAAAATCCACTAATGCTTGTTCTTCTGTGGATAAGGAGTTGGCCGCACCTTCGTTTGCAGTACTTAAATTATCGATCACCTGCTCCATCGTTGTCATGCCGCTGAGTACCACGGAAACCTCCGGATGATTCATGACCCACCGCAGCGCCCATTGAACCGGGGTTCTTTTGATTGGTGCTTGATTCCAGGCGGCTAAAACTTCTTGGGGTAATTTATTGACCAACGCACCGCCTCTGATTGGTTCCATAATGATTATCCCCAATCCTTTACTAGCCGCATATTCCAGACCTTTTTTACCAGCCTGATAGTTTTCATCCAGATAATTGTATTGAATTTGACAAAATGACCAATCATAAGCATCGACAATTTCGACAAACAAATCATAGTCATCATGAAACGAAAAACCAGCGTGTTTGATTTTACCGTCTTTGATTGCCTGATCCAAAAATTCAAGGGCTCCCAGGTTTTTTAAGTTTTGCCAGAAACCTCTGTTTAGGCCATGCAATAAGTAAAAATCGATGGTATCGGTTTCTAAACGGTTTAGCTGTTCATTCAAGATTCGATCCATGTCTGCTCGTGACTGAATCAGCCATGAGGGCAGCTTTGTCGCGATTTTAACCCGTTCCCGATAACCATCTCTTAATGCCCTGGCCACAAAAGGTTCGCTCTCTCCCGCTTTATGAAAACCGATTCCGTGATAAGGATAGGCCGTGTCGATATAATTCACCCCATTGTCAATGGCATACCTTAGCATTTTTACTGCTTTCTCGTCATCGATATGGGATTGAACCCCGTCGACAACAGGCAGACGCATACATCCAAATCCTAAAACTGAAACCTCTTCATTTGTCTTTCCAAGTTTTCGATACAACATTCTTCTTTCTCCCTTGTGAATCGGTCTGTATTCTCCGCTATCGATTTCAGGTCTTTATGCCCTTTTGACAAACTCGGATTTTAGAGACATTGCGCCAAAGCCATCAATTTTACAATCGATGTTATGATCTCCATCAACCAGACGGATATTCTTTACCTTAGTTCCCTTTTTTAGATCCTGGGAACTGCCTTTAACCTTAAGATCTTTGATAAGAATAACCGTGTCACCATTGCTTAAGATATTTCCATTTGAATCTTTGACTATCTTATCGTCTCGGCTATTTTCGTTTGTTGCGCTTAAGATCCATTCATGGGCGCATTCTGGACAAATTAGTAATTCTCCATCTTGATAGGTGTATTCTGAGTTGCATTGCGGACAATTTGGCAATTGTTTCATCGTATTATTCTCCATTCATTGTTTGTTATTCTTCGCTCGAAGCGTTATTCATCCTATCATAATATCACTCTATTAAACAAGTTATCCCAATGGTTGCTGCGATAGATTTTAGGCTTGTGTCAACTGCTGTTGTTTTTTATCCGCATACATTTCTTCATCGGCTATTTGAAGCAATGCATCGATATTATTGCCATCCTCGGGAAATACCGAGGTACCAATACTTACCGCAATTTTACAGGGATACTCAACCAAGTGAAAGTCATCTTTAAAGCTCTTTATCAGTCGTTCCCGAGTCTGCTGCAATACCGTGCCGTCCTCGATATCCGGCATAATAATAAGAAATTCATCGCCACCCAATCGAAAAACTGCCTCGTTTGTCCGAGTACACCCTTTCAAAACCCGCGCTGTCTCAACGAGAACCAGATCACCAACGTTGTGTCCATAGGTGTCATTAATTTTCTTGAAATGATTTAAGTCCATGCTGATAAACCCGACATGCCGATTATTTCTTTTGGCAGCAGCCAAAACCATCGCCCGGTATTCATTTAAATAATGTCGGTTAAAAAGACCGGTTAGGGAATCATGACTGGACATAATCCGTAATTGATCATTTGTTTTAAGAACTCTGTAAGTTAATTGCCCAGCCCCAGCGGCAATTAAAAAAGCAAACAAAATGGCACCTTCAAAAATCAGCTGATTGTTTTGCCAACCGTCTTTGGGTGAGACAACAACCTGCCAGTTGATAAAATCGGGATCGATGTCAAAACCTAACGGCGCTTCTCCTACGATACTCATGGCTCCATAAAATGGCACCCTTTTATTTTGATCGTTGAAGATGGCGACCTTTAATCCAGCATCAGCTGCATAGGCATTAATCTCTTCAATGATTTTATCGCCATTAAGGACGATACTGATCTGTCCCCAATAACCAGTCTCCGGTCTGATAATCGGAAGACGGATAATAAAACCAGTTCCCCCCTGAACCAAGTCAACCGGCCCCTGTAAGACTGGCTCCAGTTCATTTTTAACCTTAAGCACCAGCTCCTTTTGACCCTCAACCATCGACAAGTCAACTCCGACTGCCGCAGCATTTCCTTCCTTAGGATAATTCCAGATGATAGTCGTATCTTGAATGACGCCAATGTTCCTAATTTGATTTTCATTTTTTGACAAGAGCTTATCCATATAGATTTCGGCCTCTGCTTGATCCAAATCGGGATTCATTAAGAGATAGGCTTCAAAGCCCTGAACCAGGGTTTCATTGGTAAAAATCAAACGTTCTACCCGACTTTTAAAATTGATAAATTTATCGGTGGCTTTTAACATCTCCTGCTGTTTTATACTATTCATCAGCATCCCAATAATCAGCAAAAAAACCATTAAGAGAAAAAAAGTTATCGCTACTGAAATGAGAATCGCCAGTTTCTTTTTAAAAAGACCTTTGTTCTGATCCATCTTTTGTCTCCTATAAAACCGTTAATTTTTAACCTTCTAAGTTTATCATCAAAAACGAATAAAGGCCACTAGTAATAACCGCACGGCTACAAAAAAATCCATAATTTTCGAATTTCTCGCCGCGGTTGTCCTAATTTGTTTTTTTTAGTATAATGGAGCTATCATTATCTTTGCTGCTTATGTTTTCGTAATCTGCGGCTTGTCCTGTAAAATAATAATAATTTAATAATTTTTCACTATTTTCTCCCTCGCAAAATAAAATTTTAGAAAGGAGTTGGTTATAATAAACATTCTTTTTGAGAAATTCAGAGAGGTTCTGGTTTCGGTTTTACCAATCACACTGATTGTTGTTATTTTAAACTTTACCCTTGTTCCCCTTGAACTCCCGATTATGCTGCGCTTTCTGCTGGGTGCGCTCCTGATTGTTGTTGGGCTGACGATCTTTCTCTTCGGTGTAGATCTGGGTATCGCACCGATCGGAAATTTAATGGGAACCCATATTACCAAAAGTAATAAGGTCTGGATTGTCATTGTTTCCGGCTTACTGCTTGGTTTTTTTATCTCGGTTGCCGAACCCGATCTCCATATTATCGCCGGGCAGGTGGCCATCGTTTCTGACAACATCATTACAAAGTTTGAAATCATTCTTTATGTTTCAGTGGGAATCGCCCTACTCTTGACTCTTGGTTTTTTAAGAATCATTTATAACAAATCTTTAAGTATTCTTCTGACCATCCTGTACGGACTGATTCTGATTGTCTCCCTTTTTACCACCGAGGAATTTCTGGCGATTTCTTTTGATGCCTCTGGGGCGACGACCGGTGCCATGACGGTTCCCTTCATCCTCGCATTAGCGCTAGGAATTTCTTCCCTTAAAAAAGGCCGTGCCTCAGAAGATGACAGCTTTGGTCTGGTTGGCATTGCCTCGACCGGCGCCATTCTCGCAGTGATGCTGATGAGCGTGGTAAAGGGGACAAAAGAAATAAGTGGCAGTCTTGACGGCGAATTGTCCAATTCAACCGCTATTATTCTGCCCTTTTTACAAAAACTGCCGACCATGCTTTACGAGGTCGCCCTGGCTCTTTTGCCGATTGTGATTGTTTTTATCGTTTTTCAGATCATTGCCTTTAAATTAAAAAAACGACCCCTAAAACGAATCATCAAAGGCCTGGTTTATACCCTAATTGGGCTAGTTCTTTTTTTAACTGGCGTTAACGCCGGGTTTATGGAAGTCGGAACCCTGGTCGGTTATACCATTGCCAGCCTTGATAATAAAGCCATTTTAGTTGGCATTGGCGGCCTGCTTGGACTGGTGGTGATTTTGGCTGAACCGGCGGTTTATGTCCTCACCAAACAAATTGAAGATGTCACCAGCGGCTATTTAAAACGACGGGTCGTTCTGGTTGCCTTATCCCTGGGGGTTTCCCTGGCGGTCGGCTTATCAATGTTGCGGATCATCGTTCCAGAAATCAAACTGTGGCACTATTTGTTGCCGGGTTATCTTCTTGCGATTGTTCTAAGCTATCTTGTCCCCAAGCTTTTTGTGGGGATGTCTTTTGATTCTGGCGGGGTATCTTCCGGTCCCATGACGGCTACCTTTATTCTTGCTTTTGCCCAGGGTGCCGCTGCATCCACCGAAGGGGCGGATGTACTGGTTGACGGTTTTGGACTGATTGCCATGGTGGCAATGATGCCAATCATTGCCCTGGAAATTCTGGGTCTGATCTTCAAATTAAAAACTGTAAAAGGAGGCATTTCCGAAGATGAACATGCTTGAAAACACACTAAAAAGAACCTATGAAATGCTGGCTGTCATTGTCAATTTCGGCGTTGGTTCGAAGGTTTTGCATTTGGGGAAAAAATGCGGAATTTCCGGGGGAACGATTTTTTTGGGAAAGGGCACCCAGCATTGTCTGCTCAACGATTTTTTTGATATCTGTGATGAACGGGTGGAAGTGGTTCTAATGATCGCCCGAACGGAAAAAATCGAGTCAGCCGCTGAGACGATTAGCCAGAAATTTAAATTCGCAAAAGCCAATCATGGTATCGCCTTTACGGCAGCGCTGAATAATTTTTTAGGGGTTCGAAATTGTTCCTATGATAAAACGCATGAAGAAGGAGTCTATAAAACAATGTATGAAGCTATATTTGTGATTGTCGATCGCGGCAATGCTGAAACAGTTGTCAGTGCGGCCGAAGCTGCCGGGGCAAAGGGCGGAACCATCATGAATGCTAGAGGCTCGGGAATCCATGAGTATTCACGACTCTTTGCCATGGATATTGAACCGGAAAAAGAAGTGGTGATGCTAATCCTGGAAACTGAGAAAACGGAAACGGTTGTCAATGCTATTCAGGACGCTACTGAAATGAGCAAGCCTGGGAATGGGATTATTTTTACCATTGGTGTTAACAAAACCTATGGCCTCTACCAAAATAATCACTAATATGACTCTGTCCAAGTGGAATTTAGAATAAGCTCACTAGATTTTGCTGACGCCAAAACAGGTCGCTGTGTTTACCTAAAACACAGCGACCTGTTTTTTGACGTTCTTGATTACCGCTCGCCAAATTACGCCAACAATTTTTCAACCTGATCTTTCATCTCAAACAAGGTACATCCGCCATGGTTACCGGCATTTTTGGCAATCTCCCGCAGATCCGCAAAATACTGGGATCTAAGCACAGCTTCCACCGAATCACTAGTCAGGTTCTGAATGGCATGGGGTGAAAAGGGACAGGGTTCGGCATCGCCATAGGGATTAATATGAAAAAATCCCCGTCCCGAAGCCAGACAGCCACCCAAGGCCTCCTCATCGCCGGGAAATGAGAGCACGACCATTTTTCGAAAGTTTTTTTTGAGTGCGAGACAGATATCCTGGAGTCTTTGAATGTCCGTCTTTTCTAGCATCAGATCTTCTGTTCCTGTTTCTACCGGTACATATTCGACATAGAGGGTCACGCCACAGCCTTTGTCTTCCAGACTTCCCAGAAAATCAGTTCTTGTCACCAGATCGATGTTTTCTTTTGTGACTGTAATCGATGCCCCGAACAGGATTTTTCGTTTCTTTAAGGCTGCCATGGTGACTTCAATCTGTTCATGGGTACCGGTTCCGCGGCGAGAATCGGTTTCTTTAGCATTTCCTTCGATACTGATAATCGGAATCAGATTGCGATGCCGATCGAGAAAAGCAATCGTTTCCTCATCCAACATCGTGCCATTGGTAAAAATTGGAAAGATTATCTTTGGGAACTCCCCGGCCAGCTCCAGAACATCTCGGCGTAAAAAGGGTTCTCCACCGGCCAGCAGAATAAAGGCGACCCCAAGACTTCCCGCCTGCTCAAAAATATTTGCCCACTGACTGGCAGCCATATCCGCTTTGACGGTAGTTGAGCCGCAGCCTCCGCCAGCCCGGGCATAACATCCGGCACAATGCAAATTACATTGGGAGGCGATGCTGGCAATCAAGAACGGCGGCACGTGCAGACCTTCTTTTTCCTGTTTTTTTCTTCTGACCGTACTTTTTGCCATCTCCGGCAAAACGCGCATTAAAAATGTCCGGCCTTTGGCGTTATCCAAATAGAATCGTCCGGCGGTTTTCATGATTTGGGCGATTCCCTGATCCATCATACTATTTAAGTTCATCTAGCTTTCCTCATTCCTTATCTGATAAATTGATGCAAATTGTTCGATATGAGCCATTAAAAGAGCCATTGCTTCGTCTTCCTTTTCTGGCATATTGTCATATTGACATAAAAGCGTGTAAAATGGTGCGTAAAACTGCAATGCCATAATTTCCGCTGGCCCCTCTTTGTAACTTCCCTGCTTGATCATCTCAGAAAATAAATCGGTCTGAAACTGAAAGGCATCATTGAAAAACCAACTACGCAAGGTATTAGCGGTATCCTTATTATTGTATTGCTCAATGGTCAACATCCTGCGAAACTTTGATGCCTGCGGATCTTTTAGAAAAAAAAGAAAAACGGCCTCACAGGCTTTTTTAAGCCAGACCAGATCATTGCGGCCATATTCCCGGGCGACACTTTCCATATCTCCCTGGGGTAACCGGTAAAAGGTTACGGTTTCTTCAAATTTTTTATTCATCCACGTAAGTAAGGTGTCATAAATTGCCTGCTTACTGGCAAAATGCTTATACAGTGAGCTGTCCTTGATTCCCACTGCATGGGCGATTTCTTTAACCGTCACACTCTGATAACCTTTTACCGAAAACAGATTCAGTGCTTCCTCTAATATTATTTCTCTGGTATTGCGTTTTGTCATCACTTCTCCTTAAACTTCTTCCGAAAAAATAAAAGCTAGCGTTCATTAGCTTTATTATAGCTAATGAACGCTAGCCTGTTAAGTCAGGTTTTAAAAATTATTTTTTTCGCTATTAATTTCGGCCAAAGCGCTGATTGTAATAGGTTAGCGAATAACGATATAGCTCATCTCTGGCAATGTCTTCCTGATCCTGATTAAAATTTTCGGTCATGATCCAGCACATAACCCGACCATTTTCGCCAAAATGATCGACAAATTCCCGAACCGCTCGACGTATTTTATCTTCTTTCCATTGAGGCTCAATCATCAAAAGTCATTACTTTTCCATAGGCGGAATGAAGATAATCCGGTTCATTAATAAATAGCTGGGGAGTCCACATATCAATTCCCATTTCCAGCATCATCGGCACATATTGAATATTCTTGCCGCAGGAATGGAGTTCAATAAAGGCAACCTTTTTCTTTAGATAGTCCATAAATCGTTTGGTGGCTGGCATGATCTGTTCCCGAAACATCTCGTTGGAAAAAAACAGATCGCTGGGTACCCCAGTCGTCATGATAAAGAACCCCATCGATTCTACCATAATAATCAATGATCTTTTGTGTCGATTCAATCTTGTAATCAGCCATTTTCTGAAAAAATTCTTCCAGTAACTCCGGTTCTTCATAAAAAGCCATCCGGCTTTCTTCAAAGGGAAGCATTTCGTGGAGCCGCTCAAAAATGCCTTCCACACATTCATAGACATGGGGTCGTTCTGAGTCCAACATTTTCTGGATCTTCTGCCCATCGGTTTTAAAATCCACCAGGGATAAATCCGGCCAGTTCAGATCTTCCTTCCAACACGAAAAATCTAAAATGGCTCGGGTATCTGGCTTAGTAATCATTCACCCGCTGAATCAACCATTATCCAATTGACACCTCACCAATCATAGCCATCGACCTCAGGCACCGGGTGATCTTCCATCGCGTCCGGCCAGACAATATTGGATTCATAAAAATAAGCTGGCATCCAATAGGGCTGCTCACCTTTGGCACAGCCAATATAATTCTCCCTGACACCGATCACCCGATTCTCAATGGGTGGTTTAGGCTGTTGAAAAATCCAGGGGAAACTCCCTGGTGCCTGCCATGACTTTGAATAATCCCGATTTGCTGCCACTTCCATAAATTTACTCATTATTGTTCCTCCTACAAGTTAACACGGCGTCTCTCATTGAGCATTTCCAAAAAACCGAAAACCTCAAACTTAATTTTGCCTGTCATTACGATCTGGACTATGCTTATAAAAACTTGTTTTTTACACCTCATCTGTATCTAAGCGATTCAGGTTTTTTACGCTCTCGAATAGACAGCGCCAATTTATAGATGAACCGCTGTTTTAAACGCACTATTTACAGCTTCAGCAATATTACCAACTTCAATCGCATCTCCAACCACAAAAACTTCAGTTGGCGCGCACTTTGACGCAATTCATCAACCAACTGATGTCTTGGAACTATTCCAACCGCCAGTAACACCGTGTCCACAGACAGGGTATGCTCAACTCCGGTGGTTAAATCGTCGTAGTAAACAGTCTGCTCATCAATGGACTTGAGTTTTGCGCTGGTGATTACTGAAATCTTTAGCGTTTCTATCTTTTCCAATAGGTCCTGCATCGTACCACTGGCGGTCATAAAGAAGTTAGACAGATCTGGCGCCATTTCAAGTACCGTTACCTGCTTTCCTTTTTCAGTCAGTTCAATGGCCGATTCAATCCCAATCGCACCACCACCAATGATCACTATCTATTCTCCCACAGTAACACATCCCATTTCACCATCAGGTGCCCAATGAACATGGGGTAAATCGGCCCCGGGAAGATTTGGAATCAGAGGATCGGCTCCCCCCGCCAAAATCAGGGCATCAAGTTGCTCAGCATCCAGCATTTCTGCCGTTACTTCAGCATTCAAATGAATCGTTCCCACAGATTCAGTGCTTCCTCTAATATTATTTCTCTGGTATCGCGTTTTGTCATCACTTTTCCTTAAACTTCCTGTCAAATTGTATTTGAATTTTTTATAGGATCTTTATTTTGATCTGGATATCTGCATCAGCTAATCATGCAAGGATTGAGTCTCCAAAATCACTCAGTTTTATTAATAATATGCTTAAATTTTCCACTTTGCGGATGCTGCATCGGTGTCAAATCAGAAAAAAAGATATGGGCAGTCGTCACCCCATGATTGGCCAGAAAGGCCGATAGGTTTTTCTGTGCCACTTCAAATAAGTTTTGTGGATCGTCGCCGATATTGGGGGCGATTCTCAACTCAAGACTATTCTGTCCATGGGCAATCAGTTGAAACCGGAGTATCCCATGGATTTCTTTGAGCGTTGCGTAAATCGCCAGCGGCGGAATTTTGATGATCTTTCCATTTTCATAAAAGGTCAAAATATCATCCGTCCGTCCCTCAAGGGTCAACCAGGGTGACGGATTGTTGCAGGGGCAAGGTTCATGATGCATGACCACCCGGTCAGTGACCTCGTAGCGGATGAATGGCTGGGTATAATTATAAAGGTTGGTAATCAGGATCTTATCCGACTGCACCCCATCCGGCACTGGCTGATTCTGATGGTCAACCGGCTCAACAATGATCCAATCATCATTGATATGAAAATGCTTTTCCGGACATTCACAGGCAATGGTGCCGCCTTCAGTACAGGCATAAGATGTTTGAACCGGGCACCCAAAGGCCGCTTCCAGGGCGTCTCTAAGCTGATCGCTCAGGTATTCGCCACCGGTCATAATGATTACCGGAGTAATCTTAAGCCGCCCACTTTTCTGTTCATCAATAAGCAGCTCGAGAATAGTCGGATAGCCCCCCAGCATCGTCGGTTTAAAAGCATTTAGGTCATCGACGATCCGGGCAATTGGATAAAGGGCACTGGTCACACCGAACTGTCTTTTTTTCCAGGGCATCGATAATAAGCGGGCCCGGACCGAACTATTTCCCAAATAAAAACCACCGGTTGCAAAAACCCCCATGGCTTTTCCGCCCCCTTTCAGAAAGGACATAAAATCTGCTTTTCTGGCAAAGCTTCGCATCATGTTGATTCCAGCCATAACATTATTGGTGGATTGGTCGCATAGTGCTACTAAGGGATTGCCCGTAGAACCGCTGGTGGTAAACACCAGATACTTCCCCTTGATTTTTCGACCGATGTTGTCCAAATCCATCATAAAAGTTTCTATTTCATTTAAGGTGATATCATTTGTAGTTATCCAGTCATCAAAATGCGCCATCAGATCGACTTTGTTTGTTGGCGGCAAATCGCTCAGATTAAAATTCTCGCCAATGTTTTGATAGTGCTCGCGATAGTAAGGGCTGTTCTGCTTGACATGTGCCACCAGACGGTTAAGCCGCTCTGCTCTGACTCTGGTTTTTTCAGAATCGCTCATTTTTTTATCGCGATAACAAAGCCAGATCGCCTTCATTAAGCTGATTTTTTTCATACTGATACTCCTCGTATAATATGTTTAGAACCATTACTTTACGGGTCTAAACATATTTATTTTTTATTGTTAATTGAGATATCCTAAGGCTAAATATCATTATAGAATGATTAGCGAAGGACAAGTGATCGGTGCTTGTGGCAACTCCGGCAACACCAGCGAACCGCACATCCACATTCACCATCAACGGAGGGAGGCTGGAAACCCGGCTCTCGCTGATAGACGGCGATTAACTGCATACCTCGATACCACCAGGCGGCCACATGCGCCAACAGATCACCCAGGCAGTGGATAACCCTGGCTGTTTCACTTTTGGCAATCTTGCCGGTCATCAGCCTGTTTTCACCGATGCGGTATCCTTATTTTCTGTCGTTTTCCAA